>CBIHQA010000060.1:0-12563 GCA_966211475.1 uncultured Neisseriales bacterium | reverse complement strand
CCAGCCACAGGAAGCTGATCGGCCCCAGCAGCACCGGCTTGGCCTTCACACCGAGCAGCTGCGCCTCGGCCACCTGGCGGAACAGGCGCTCACTGGCGATAGCGAATCGGGTTTCCGGGCCGAATTCCGGCACTAGGTAGTGGTAGTTGGTGTCGAACCACTTGGTCATTTCCTGCGCCGGCTGCGCCGCCGTGCCGCGCGCCAGAGCAAACAGGGTATCCAGGCTGGCGGCGTCCACCGCACCGAAACGGGCCGGCACTTGGCCGAACAGCAGCTGGGTTTCCAGCACATGGTCGTAGTGGGCGAAATCGCCGACCGGCACGCGGTCCAAGCCAGCCTGTGCTTGCCAGCGCCAGTGCGCGTCCCGCAGGGTGCGGGCGGTGGTTTCCAGTTGGGTGGCATCGATCTCGCCGCGCCAGTATCGTTCCAGCGCGAATTTGAGTTCCCGCTGGCGGCCAATGCGCGGGAAGCCGAGGTTGTGGGTCAGGGCCATGAAGATTGCTCCGGTTGCGGCGCCGTCAAACCATTGCAAAGGAAGGACGGCGGCCTCGTTCACTCAACGTAGGGGGTTGCCATACCCATATGCGGCACAGCAACCCATCAGTTCCGGCATCCTAGGCCCTGCACTTTTATGAGAAAAGCGAATCTTCTTCGCTATAATCAACAAAAATCCTAATAGTCACCTCATGCTCGATCTCAAACACCTCCGGTTGATCAAGGCGCTTGCCCAGACCGGCACGCTGTCCGCCGCGGCCAAAAAGCTGTTTCTCACGCAATCCGCCCTGTCCCATCAGATCCTGGCGCTGGAGGAGCACTACGGGCTGAAGCTGTTCGAGCGCAAGAGCCAGCCGCTGAAGCTGACGCCCGCCGGCCAGCGCCTGCTGACGCTGGCCGAGAACGTGCTGGCCGATACGGCGGCCGCCGAACGCGACCTGGGGCGGCTGAAGCTGGGCGAGGCAGGCGACCTGCGCATCGCGGTGGAATGCCATACCTGCTTCGACTGGCTGATGCCGGCGATGGACCAGTTGCGCGAGCACTGGCCGGAGGTCGAGCTCGACATCCTGTCCGGCTTCCATACCGACCCGGTAAACCTGCTGCTGGACAGCCGCGCCGACCTGGCCATTGTGACCGAAACGCCGCCGCGCGCCGGCATCGTCTACCACCCGCTGTTCCGCTTCGAGATCGTTGGGCTGGTCGGGCGCCGCCACCGGCTGGCAGATGCGCCCAAGCTGGCCGCCGGCGATTTCCAGGATGAGACGCTGATCACCTACGCAGTGCCGGAAGAACTGATCGACGTGATCCAGCAGGTGCTGAAGCCGGCCGGGCTCAACGTCAATCGGCGCACTACCGAATCCACCGTCGCCATCCTGCAGCTGGTCGCCAGCCGTCGCGGCTTGGCAGCGCTGCCGAACTGGAGCGTGCAGCCCTACGTGGACCGCGGCTACGTGCTGGCCAAGCGGATCGGTGCTCGCGGCCTGTGGCGCAATTTGTATGCGGCCACCTGGCAAAGCTACGGCGAACTGCCTTTCGTGGCCGACTTCCTGGGCATCGTCCGGGAACATGCCTTTGCCACCTTGCCAGGTGTAGAGGCCGTCACCGCCCATCCCTGATACCGCCTCGCACGACCGGAGTGGGTTTCGGACCCTTGCCCGCACCCGGTAGAATGGAGGCTGTCCGTCTCACCGACCAGCTTCCGGAATTGCTTCCGATGTCCCTTCCCGCTCGCCCGAAAGAACTCATCCTGATTGCCGCCGTCGCCCAGAACGGCGTAATCGGCATCGAAAACCGCCTGCCCTGGAAACTGCCCGAGGACATGCGCTTCTTCCGGCAACAGACCACCGGCCACACCGTGATCATGGGGCGCAAGACCTTCGATTCGCTGGGCAAGCCGCTGCCGAACCGGCGTAATGTCGTGGTGACCAGAAATATGGCCTGGCAGGTAGAGGGCGCGGAAGTGGCCCATTCGCTGGAAGCCGCTCTGGCGCTGTGTGCGGGCGACGACAAGGCCTTCGTCATCGGCGGGGAAGAACTCTATCGGCTCGCCCTTCCTGAGGCGGACACGCTGCTGATTACCAGCGTCGCGCTGGAGCCAGTTGGCGATGCCCATTTTCCGGAGTTTGATCGCAAGGACTGGCGAGCCGAGGTGGGCGAAACACAACACGGCGCGGATGGGACACCGTTCGCGTTCATCACCTACCGCCGCCAGGCCGGGGCGGACCAATGAACGACCGTAACCCCTATCAGCCGCCCGGCGCACCGGTCGAAGACATCGTGACGCTTTCGGGCAGCGAGCCGCCGTTTTTTGCCGTCAGCACCGGCAAGCTGTTGCTGATGACGCTTGCCACGCTCGGCCTATACGAGCTGGTCTGGTTCTACCGGCAGTGGGTGGTGATCAAGCGCCGCGAAGGCAGCGCGCTGTGGCCGCTGCCCCGCACCATCTTCGGCCCGCTGTTCGGCTGGGCGCTGTTCCGGCGGATCGCTGACATGCAGCGGCAGCAAGGTGTCGGCACGCCGCTGGCGGCTGGCCTGTGGGCAGCGATCCTGATCCTGCTGAACGCCGCCTTCCGGCTGCCGGACCCCTGGTGGCTGCTCAACTTCGCGTCTGTCCTGCCTTTGCTGGTCGCCCAGGCGGCGGCCAACGAGGTGAATGCGACCGTCGCCCCCAACCATGATCGCAACCGGCGCCTGACGCCGATCAACTGGATTGCGATCGGGCTGTTCGCGCCGGCTTGGCTGATGACCCTGCTGGGTCTGCTGAAGATGCTGGCAGGCTGATGCCTGCGTCGCTTCCCGGCGCGATTCCGCTATTCCGATTCAACGGCCGGTTCGATCTTCACACTGGTTCCACGACGCGCCCCGTCATCACCTGATGTAGCAGCGGTAAGGCTATCGCCGGTCGACTCGCTCGACCGGCCGAACCACGCCGCATGCAGCACCAGGATCACCGCCCAGGCCACCCAGGCCGACCACAGGTTGTGCGACAGGAAATGGGCGCCCCGCATCAGCTGTCCCCAGCCCATCACCATGCCTAGCGTGAACCCGCCGGCCAGTGCCGCATAAGCCTTGGCCCGGGAACGCCCCCACCACAGGAAGAAGAACGCCATCGTGCCGAAGCCGCCGGAGGAGTGCCCGCCGGGGAAGCACTGGCCAGGCTTGGCGCCCGCCGGTAACGACTCCCACAGCTTCAGGTGCGGCAGCGTTCCGCTGTAGCGGTCAGTGTCCCAGGGGCACGGGCGTTCACTGTAGTGCTTGAGGATGCCGACGGTCGACGGCACCGCCAACATCGCCACGAACAGGAACAGCCGCATACGGCGCACTGCCCGCTCGCGGCTACGCCAGGCGCCGATCAGCAGGCCGAAAGCCAGCAGGATGATGCCGTACTTCAGGTAGCGGTGATTCAGCTCGGTCAGCACCCACGATTCCTGCAAGGGGAAGCGGTGGCTTTGCCAGTCGAAGTAGTAGTCGGACAACCAGAGGTCGATCGACGTGAATTCGAACACGCCGATCAGCACCAGGGCGGCGGCGGCCAGCACCAACAGCTGGCCGCCATAGAAACGCAACGGGGTGTTACGGATTGGTTGGCTTGGCATGCATATCAGGGCAGAGGAGTAACGCGCGACAGTTTATCGCGGAACTGGTTACTCGCGCCCTGATACCAGGCGATGGTGTCCTCCACCAGGCCTGCCGGCGGGGTGATCTTGCTGGCCGAGCCATCTGCGAAGTTGGGCGGCACCACGCTGACCTGCTGGCGCGGCTGCAGGATGGCCATTTTGCCGTCGTGGATGTAGCCCACGTCCTGGTAGGTGGAGATGAAAATCCGCTCGCGCCCCGGCTCCAGCTGGTTGATGTCGTAACCAAAGAAGTGGCTGGTGTAGCTGAAGTTCAGCATGCCTAGCAGGGTCGGCGCGATGTCGATCTGGCTCATCAGGCGATCCATGCGCCCCGGTTTCACGTGCTTCGGCGAGTAGATCATCATCGGGATGTGGTAACGGTCCACCGGCAGGTCGGTCTTGCCAGCGCTGGACGCGCAGTGGTCGGCGGTGATGATGAAGACCGTGTTGTCGAACCACGGACGGGTGGAGGCACGCTTCAGGAAGTCCGCAATCGACCAGTCGGTGTACTTGACGCCACCTTCCCGGGACTTGGACGCCGACGGAATATCGATGCGCCCGTCCGGATAGGTGAACGGCCGGTGGTTGCTGGTGGTCATCACGTGGAAGAAGAAGGGCTTGCCCTTGGCGGTGCGCTTGTCCGCCTCCTTCAGCGCCAGGGTGTAAAGGTCCTCATCGGCCACGCCCCAGACGTTCTCGTGATGGATGTCCTGGCTGGGGATGGCGGTACGGTCGACCACGTCGTAGCCGTTGGCGCCGAAGAAGGCGTTCATGTTGTCGAAGTAGCCGTAGCCGCCGTACAGGAAGGCGGTGCTGTAGCCGTGGTTCCGGAATTCCCAGCCCAGAGTGTAGAGGTTCTCATTGTTCGGGCGGCGGACGATGCTCTGGCCCGGCGTCGGCGGCTGCGCCAGCGAGAGCGCCTCCAAGCCACGAACGGTGCGGGTTCCCACCGCATACAGGTTGCCGAAGAACAGGCTGTCCTTCGCCAGCTTATCCAGGTTGGGTGTCAGCCCCTGGGTGTTGCCGAAGCTGCCGAGATAATCCGCCGACAGGCTTTCCACCGAAATCAGCACCACGTTCAACCGCTGCTCCGGCCCGGCGTGCGTGATCTTGCGGGCAAACGGGTCGCGATCGCCCGCCACAAAGGTCGCCTCGGGCGTCTTCAACATGGGCTTGAGACGGGCTGCCACCTGATCATCCGGGCGATGCGCGTAGAAGGTCGCGTAGTCGAGCTCGTTGTTGCGGTTGGCGGCAAAGAACTCATAAATACCGTTGCCGGCCAGCTGAGCCACATAGCTGTTGTCGCTGAATTCCTTGCCACGCCCCGTCACCAGCAGGAACGCCAGCGTCGGCAGCGCGAGCCATCCGATCAGGCCCACGGTTCGTGCCAGCCAGCGGCTGTCGTTGGCAGCAGACATCAGCAAGGGGCGACGCACCGCCCAGGAAATCCCGACCGCCAGCAGCGCCAGCGCCAGCAGGATCTTGCCGACCGGGTAGGACTCCCACACGTTGCGGACCACTTCCTGCGTATACAGCAGGTAGTCCACCGCGATGAAGTTGAAGCGGGAGCCGAATTCGTCCCAAAACACCCATTCCGCCACCGCCGTGAACAGCAGCACGAATACCAGCACACCAAACGAGGCAAACAGCCAGCCCTGCTGGACACGGCTACGGTAGACGCGGTTAGGTAGCAGCCACAGGTAGAACACCAGCGGCACCGCCATGTAGACGGCTGCGACCAGATCGTAGAACAGACCGACCAGGAACAGGCCGGCCACGTTGACAATCGTCCAGTCGACTCCGCCAGCCGCTTTGATCAGCAAGGCAATCCGGGTCAGCGTGGAAAGCGCAACCAGCAACAGCACCAGCAGCACGGCCGGGCCGAAACGATGGCGAAACAGGGTTTGAGGCATGAGGACTACCGGTACGAGCGAACGAAGGCACGTGGACGCACCACGCGATCGGGGGCGCATGCTAAGGCGCGGAGCTTAAACGAAACTGAACAGTTCGTGCCACCCGATCGGACCAAGGGGGCGGCACCGCCTCCCGCCCGGCGTGGCGGCAGACCGGCGGGTATAATTGGTGTTCCATCTTTCATCCCCAGCCATGCGTACATCCACCCTGGACTGGCAGGACGGCCAGCCTGTCTCCCGCGTCTTCGGCGACATCTACTTCAGCCGCGAATCCGGTCTGGAAGAAAGCCGGCACGTCTTCCTGCGGCACAACCGCCTGGCGGAACGCTGGGGCACGCTTCAGCCCGGCAGCGTCTTTACCATCGGCGAAACCGGTTTCGGTACCGGGCTCAACTTCCTGGCCGCCTGGCAGCTTTGGCGAAGCACCGCACCGGCCGCCACCCGCCTGTGCTTTGTCAGTACCGAGGCGTTCCCGCTCTCGGCCACGGAAATCGCCCGGGCACTGTCGGCATGGCCGGAGCTGGCGTCGTTCAGCGACGCCCTGCTCGCCCAATACGACGCGCTGACGCCGGGCTTCCATCGCTTCCATTTCGACGAGGGGCGCGTGCAGCTCACCCTGCTGGTCGGCGATGCCCGCGACACGCTTCCCCAGCTCGACGCCAACGTGGACGCCTGGTTCCTCGATGGCTTTGCCCCCTCCTGCAATCCCGAGATGTGGTCGGATACCGTGCTGGAACAGGTCACCCGCCTCACCCGGCCCGGCGGCACCTTCGCCACCTTCACGGCGGTCGGCGAGATCAGACGGCGCCTTTCAGCACAGGGGTTCGCCGTCCGGCGGGCACCGGGTTATGGCAAGAAGTGGCACCTGAGCTGCGGCGAACGACAGGACACCGGTGCGACCAACAATGCAGGTCTGGCAAGCGCCTGGCGCCGCAGGCATCCGGTCTCGGAACGTCACGCAATCATCGTTGGAGGCGGGCTGGCGGGTTGTGCGGCGGCCTGGAGCCTGGCTCAGCGTGGCTGGCAGGTCGATCTGCTGGAGCAGCACGATGCGCTCGCCCAGGAAGCCAGCGGCAATGCTGCTGGCGTACTGTATGCCCGCCTTGCGCCCCGCATGGGAGTCTTGGCTCAGTTGATCCTCGGCGGACTCGCCTACAGTCAACGGCTGGTCAGCCAGATGCTGCCGGACGACGGTCTGGCACGCCGTCAGTGCGGCGTCCTGCAATTGGCCTTCGATGACGAAGAGGCGGAACGCATCGCCGGCCTGGCGGCGCTCGGCCTGCCAACCGATCTGTTTCATCCACTCGATGCGGAAGCCGCCAGCCGGGTGGCGGGCATTTCGCTCGACCAGGGTGGATTGTTCTATCCGAACGCCGGTTGGGTGAACCCGCCGGCCTGGTGTGCCGCGCTCACCGCCCGGAGCGGCATCCGGCTCCAACTGTCCCGACAAGTGGTCAGCCTGGAGCGGCAAGACGGCAGCTGGATCGCCCGGGATGGCGAGGCCGAACTGGCGCGTGCACCGATTGCCATCCTGGCCGGGGCCCACCACGTCCGCGCTTTGCCGCAAGCCGCCCACCTGCCGATCCGGACCCTCAAGGGGCAAGTCACTCGACTGCCGGCGACCGCAGAAAGCAACCATCTCGGCACGGTGCTATGTGCCGAAGGCTACGTCAGCCCGGCACGCGAAGGCTGGCATGTGACCGGCGCCACTTTCGAACCCCATGCCACCACACTCGACGTGACAGAAGCCGGCCATCGGGAAAACCTGGAACGACTGGCCACCCTGTCCGGCGACCTCGCCCACTCGCTGCATCTGGAGGCGCTGGATCCGGCCACGCTGACGGGCCGAGCCGCCTACCGCGCCGTCTGCCCGGACTACACTCCCGCCATCGGCCCGATGATCGATCCGGACGCCGTCATCACCCCGCGCCGGATCGCCAATCCACTTGCCGACCTGGGCGTGGACAGCCTGCCCTGGCAGCCCGGCCTGCTGACCACCGTCGCGCACGGCACCCGCGGACTGATTACGGCACCGCAGGCGGGCGAGATCCTGGCAGCCTTTCTGGAAGACGAGCCTGCACCGCTGCCGGCCGAGCTGATGGCCGCCGTGCAGCCCGCCCGCTTCCCGATCCGCCCGCAGCCCATCCCGAAGGGTTCGTCGCACAAACCGTCATGACCCGCACGCTCCCCCACCTACACACCGACCGCCTTACACTGCGGTTGGCGCAGCCCACCGACACCGACGCCATCGTCGATTACTACCGACGCAACGCGGCGTTCTTCCGGCCGTTCGACCCGCCCCGGCCAGCCGACTTCGTGACCGTGGGATATTGGGAACGCCGCGTCGGGTTTTCGCTGACGGAGTTCATGTCCGACCGGAGCGCGCAATTCTTCCTGTTCGATGCGAGCAATCCGGCACGGGTGGTCGGCAATGCCACGCTCTCCAGCATCGTGCGTGGGGCCTTCCTGGCCTGCAATCTGGGTTACGCACTGGATCAGCATGAACAGGGAAAGGGGCTGATGTTCGAGGCACTGACGGAGATCATCCGTTACGCCTTCGACGAACTGAGGCTGCACCGCATCCAGGCGAACCACCTGCCTGACAATCAACGCAGTGCCACGCTGCTCGGGCGGCTGGGGTTCGTGCGGGAAGGCTATGCGGAGAACTACCTCTATATCGCCGGTGCCTGGCGCGACCATGTCCTCAACGCGCTGACCAATCCGCACGCGCCGGAACCGGGCTAACACCCCACAGCCGGATACCCCTACCGGGTCAGGCGCGCCACCAGCCGCGTCAATTCGTCGGCCACCCGCTGCCCTTCGCCTTGCGGCAACACGGCCAAGGCCCAGCAGCGCGCCTGTTCCCGCAGCATCGCCAGCGCCACCGCATCCAGCGCAGCGCGGATCGCCGCCAGCTGGATCAGGATGTCTTCGCAGTCCCGCTCTCCGTCGACCATGCCCGCCACGCCGCGTACCTGGCCCTCGATACGGCGCAGCCGCCGCATCAGCGCGGCACGCTGTGCAACCGCCGGATCAGGATTCGGTCTCATAGCCGGCATCCTCGATGGCGGTCTTGAGTGCCGCCAGATTCGCCTGGCCAGGGTCGAAGCGCACAGTCGCGGCAGCGTCCGACAGGCTGACCGCCACTGACGCTACACCCGGCACCGCCTGCAACACGCGGGTAATGCTGTTCACACAGCCCTGACACGACATGCCGCCGATGCGGATCGTGACGTCTTCCATGTGACCTCCTGCCGGAAGCGGTAGCCCGTTGATCCTTTCATGCTAGTCCGCTGTTCCCTGCGTCGCAAATACCCTCAAGGGGTATCCCAAAATTGCAACTTTTTTACTCTCCGCCCTGAAACTGTCTGTGCTATACCGAAATCAAAGTCCCAACCCGGCGCGCCACAACAACAATCTCGCGCCAAGGCATGCAAGATGCCCGGAACGGGAACGTTCCTTCTAGCCTGATGATTTGACAAGGCATTACAACCCGCCCAGGTTGAGGAGAAAACCGCATGGATATCTTCGATAGTTTCGCCTCCCGCTACGACCGGACCCGCGAAGAAGAGTACTCCCTCGAGGAATACCTCGAACTTTGCCGCAACGACCCACTGGTCTATGCGACGGCGGCCGAGCGCATGCTCAAGGCGATCGGCGAGCCGAAGCTGGTGGATACCCGGCATGACCCGCGCCTGTCGCGCATCTTTTCCAACAAGGTGATCCGGGTCTATCCGGCCTTCCCGGATTTCTACGGGATGGAAGAGGTGATCGAACAGGTCGCCGCCTACTTCCGTCATGCGGCCCAAGGGCTGGAGGAAAAGAAACAGATCCTCTACCTGCTTGGCCCGGTCGGTGGCGGTAAGAGTTCCATCGCCGAAAAGCTGAAGTATCTGATGGAGAAAGTCCCGTTCTACTGCCTGAAGGGCTCGCCGGTGAACGAATCGCCGCTCGGCCTGTTCAGCGCGGACGAGGACGGCCCGATCCTGGAAGAAAAATACGGCATCCCGACCCGCTACCTGAACAAGATCCTCTCGCCATGGGCAGTAAAGCGGCTGGAAGAATTCAACGGCGACATCCGCCAGTTCCGCGTGGTGAAGCGCTACCCGTCGGTGCTGCGCCAGGTCGCCGTCAGCAAGACCGAGCCGGGCGACGAGAACAACCAGGACATTTCCTCGCTCACCGGCAAGGTAGACATTCGCAAGCTGGAGCAATACGCCCAGAACGACCCGGATGCCTACAGCTACTCCGGCGGCCTGTGCCTGGCCAACCAGGGCATCATGGAATTCGTCGAAATGTTCAAGGCACCGATCAAGGTGCTGCACCCCTTGCTGACCGCCACGCAGGAAGGCAACTACAAGGGCACGGAAGGCTTCGGTGCCATCCCGTTCGACGGCATCATCCTCGCGCACTCGAACGAGTCCGAATGGAAGATGTTCAAGAACAACAAGAACAACGAGGCCTTCCTCGACCGGATCTACATCGTCAAGGTGCCGTACTGCCTGCGCGTGTCCGAAGAGGTGAAGATCTACGACAAGCTGATCCGCAACTCCTCGCTCGCCGCCGCACCCTGCGCCCCGGGCACGCTGAAGATGATGGCGCAGTTCTCGGTGCTGACCCGACTGAAGGAACCCGAAAACTCCAGCATCTATAGCAAGATGCAGATCTACGACGGCGACAACCTGAAGGACACCGACCCGAAGGCCAAGTCGATGCAGGAGTACCGCGACTACGCAGGCGTAGACGAAGGCATGACCGGCATCTCCACCCGCTGGGCCTTCAAGGTGATGTCCAAGGTCTTCAACTTCGACCACAGCGAAGTGGCGGCCAACCCGGTGCACCTGCTGTACGTGCTGGAACAGACCATCGAGCGGGAGCAATTCCAGCCGGAGACCGAGCAGAAATACCTCGCCTTCGTGAAGGAATACCTGTCCGCCCGCTACGTCGAGTTCATCGGCAAGGAGATCCAGACCGCCTACCTGGAAAGCTACTCCGAATACGGCCAGAACATCTTCGACCGCTACGTGACCTTCGCCGACTACTGGATCCAGGATCAGGAATACCGCGACCAGGACACCGGCGAGATCTTCGACCGCGGCGCGCTGAACAACGAGCTGGAAAAGATCGAGAAGCCGGCCGGCATCTCCAACCCGAAGGATTTCCGCAACGAGATCGTCAACTTCGTGTTGCGGGCACGGGCGCAGAATGCCGGCAAGAACCCGGTCTGGACCAGCTACGAAAAGCTGCGGGTGGTAATCGAGAAGAAGATGTTCTCCAACACCGAAGAGCTGCTGCCAGTCATCTCCTTCAACGCCAAGGCCAGCGCCGAAGACCAGAAGAAGCACGAGAACTTCGTCAACCGCATGGTCGACAAGGGTTACACGCCGAAGCAGGTCCGGCTGTTGTGCGAATGGTATCTGCGGGTGAGGAAGTCGTCCTGATAAAACCTGGTCTGGCGCGGGGGTGCGGGCGCATCCCCGCGTTGAACGGGTTTTTGACAGAGGATCGTCCATGTTCCAACTGATCGATCGGCGTCTGAACGGCAAGAACAAGAGCCTCGTCAACCGCGAGCGCTTCCTGCGCCGTTACCGTGCGCAGGTCAAGCAGGCAGTGACCAAGGCCATCAAGGGCCGCTCCATCACCGATATCGAGAGCGGCGAGAAGGTCTCCATCCCCACCAAGGACATCTCCGAACCAACCTTCGGCCATGGCCAGGGTGGTGTGTGGGAGACCGTCCATCCGGGCAACGACCAGTACATCCGCGGCGACAAGTTCAACCGCCCGCAAGGCGGCGGCGGGGGTGGAGGCGGCGGCCAGGCCAGCGATAGCGGCGAGGGCGAGGACGACTTCACCTTCGAGCTCTCCAAGGAGGAGTTCCTCAACTACTTCTTCGAGGACCTGGAGCTGCCCAACCTGGTCAAGACCTTCCTGTCCGCCACGCAGGAGTTCAAAACCGTCCGCGCAGGCTTCACCTCGGATGGCACGCCCAACAACATCAACGTGGTGCGTTCGTTGCGCGGCGCCATCGGCCGCCGGATTGCGCTCAAGCATCCGCTGATGTCGCGGCTGGAAGCCATGCAGGAATACCTGGACGGGCTGCGCGAAGAACCGCCGGACGAAGAAACCCTGGCCGAGATCAAGCTGCTGGAGGAAAAGATCCATCACATGAAGGGTCGCATCCTCGGCATCCCCTTCCTCGACCCCTTCGACCTGCGCTACACCAACCGGGTGCGGCAGCCGCGGCCGACCAACCAGGCGGTGATGTTCTGCCTGATGGACGTGTCCGGGTCGATGGACGAGTCCAAGAAGGACATGGCCAAGCGTTTCTTCCTGTTCCTCAAGCGCGTCTACGACAAGATCGAGGTGGTGTTCATCCGCCACCACACACAGGCAGCGGAAGTGAACGAGGAAGAGTTCTTCCACTCCCGCGAGAGCGGCGGCACGGTGGTGTCCTCGGCGCTGAAGCTGATGCTGGAAGTGATCGAGTCCCGCTACTCGCCGTCGGAATGGAACATCTACGGCGCCCAGGCCTCGGACGGCGACAACTGGGACAACGACTCCCCGGTGTGTAGCGACCTGCTGTCCGACCGGATCATGCCGCTGGTGCAGTACTTCGCCTATGTCGAAATCACGGAGGGCCCGGAACAGAACCTCTGGCACGAATACGTCAAGGTGCAGGAGCAGCACCGCTACTTCGCCATGCAGAAGATCCGCACGCCGGCCGACATCTATCCGGTGTTCCGCGAACTCTTCAAGAAGCAGTCAGCCGGCGCTCACTGAAGCGCAGAACGGGCACTCCATGCCATCACGCCGGGCAAAAACCGAAGCCACGACGGAAGCGACGATGAACGACGTGCTGATCCCTACGGGTAGCAAGAACCTTCCCAACCCCTCGGAATGGACCTTCGATCTGGTCCAGCTCTACTACGACGAAATCAAGCGCGTGGCCGAACAGGTCTACCGCCTCGACTGCTACCCCAACCAGCTGGAAGTGATCACCGCCGAGCAGATGATGGACGCCTACGCGTCGGTCGGCATG
>CBIHQA010000059.1:0-12658 GCA_966211475.1 uncultured Neisseriales bacterium | reverse complement strand
TTCTTTCTTTGGCGGCGCAAAGAAAGAATCTCGTCCGTGGGGACGAGACCCCACACTTCAATCAATTTGCGCGATAGCGCTAATTACAAAAAGAAAACAATATCTGTCCCCTTAATCCGGACATTCTTTCCGATACCCCGGCAGCGACTTTGCCCCATCCGCACACATCAATGGCGCGACCTGTTTTAGCCGTTGCTTCAGGTTGTCGCGGGTCACGGGTGCCCAATCCAGCTTTTTGCCCAGATAGCAGGCCCATTGGAATTCCATGAAATAGGCGTCGGTCTTGTCGATCCAGCCTTTGTCCTGAGCGTAGCCGGCCAGGGCGCGATAGGGGTTATCGCTGAGCTCGGCGAGGGTATTGGGGAGTTGTTCGGGGCGGATGGGGTTGCAGTGGGTATCTTGTAGCCAGACCCAGTGGTTTGCCTGCATCTCCTGCCAGAACGTGGCGGCGTTTTGCAGGTGACCGATGATGCGGGCGTGGGCCTCGCGTCGATCCATGCGCCAGAGGGCGCTGGACAGGTGGTGGCGGTCGGTCAGGTAGAAGTGGCCGTCCGGGCCGATGACCAGTGGGATGCGCTTCTTCTTGGTGGCCTTGAGGCCGTCCTGTTGCTTGCGGGTGAGTTCGGCGATGTTGTCTTCGACCTGTAGCAGGCCGACTGCGGATTGGGTGGGGTGCAGGTCGGAAAGCTGTACCTTGCAGTCGGTGTCGACCGGCGTCTGGGGTGTGCAGTCCGGTTCGCCGGCTTGGGCGGCGTGCAGTGGAGCGAGCAACAGCAGACTGAGCAAGACGGTGCGGCGCATCAGGGACTCCGGTTGTCGACAGATATCCAAACAATAACGCCCCTTGCGGGGCGTCATGTGGTTGGAACATCAGGCAATGCCTACTCGATCCGGTTCCAGGTTTGGGTGCGGCCGAACAGCGAAAAGCCGAGGAAGCCGCGCACGTCCAGCTTCTTGCCGCCGTCGACGAGCTTCAGCTTGCAGCCATATTCCTTGCCGTTTTTCGGGTCGAGGATCTTGCCGCCTTCCCAGGCGCCGTCTTCGGCTTTCATGTTGTTCATGATCACCATGCCGGTGATGGGCTTGTCCTTGAGGTCGCCCTTGCATTCCTTGCAGACCGGGTTCGGTTCGGACGGGTTGATCAGGGTTTCGATCTTGCCGTAGAGCATGCCGTTCTGCTCAAAGATGCGGACATGGGACTTGGGCTTCTTGGTCGCGTCGTCGATGGTTTCCCACAAGCCGACGGGGCTGCCGGTATCGGCCTTGGCGATCAGGCCGACGGCAAGCAGGGCGGTGCAGAACAGCGTGGACAGCAGGCGCTTCATCAGTAAGTGCTCCTCTTTTGGGTGACCGGTATGCGTCGTGGCGCAGCCTGGTGTTGTTATTCCCGTCGGTCTCTCAGGTGGCCGAGGGTCGTGTCTGTGAGGAGACTCTAACGTAGCGTGAATTACCGTTCAAGATGTTTTGTGATCGTAGATTCACGATTGACGGCAGGACGCGGACCAAGCGCGGGTAGAACCGACGAGCGGTGTGGAGAAGAGCTCTGAGGGGATGAGGCAGGGGGCGCGACGTAAGCCGGTGAGGAGGCGCCGCAGCCGGGTATTGCCGGTTGGCACCCCGATTGCGGAGCTGGCCGGGCAGATGACCACCTGCCCGACCAAGGTACAGCTTATTCCAGTTCCAGCACGCCGTCGGCTTCAACCAGCGAGCCGCGCGGCAGAGCGGCGACTTGCACTGCGGCGCGGGCCGGGAAGGGTTCCGGCACGTACTGCGCCATGATCTCGTTGACCTTGGCGAAGTGGCTCAGGTCGACCAGGTAGACGTTCAGCTTGACCAGGTGGCCCAGCGTGCCGCCGGCGGCCAGCGCCACGGCGGTCAGGTTCTTGAACACCTGATGGATCTGCTCTTCGACGCCTTCGACCAGTTGCATGGATTGCGGATCCAGCGGGATCTGGCCGGACAGGTAGACGGTGTTGTTGACCTTCACCGCCTGGGAATACGCGCCGATGGCCTTGGGGGCGGCATCGGTATGGATGATTTGCTTCGCCATGTCAGGACTCCTGTTTCTGTTTTGTGGATTTCTTGCTTACGCGCTTCTCTGGTTGGGATTTGCCGGCGGTCGGTTTGCCGCCGGTTGGGTTGTCGGTCTTGCGGGCGCGGCGTGGCGCCTTGGCTGCGGCGGCAGATGCCTCGACGGGCTCCGGCGTCGGCGCGGTAGGCGCTACGTTTTCGACGACGGTAACGGCCGGTGCGGTGGCGGCCGGCTTGCGGCGACTGCGGCTGCGCGGCTTGCCTGCGGGTTGGGTCGTCGTCGGCGTACTGCCGTTGCCGCTGGCCGGCGCGGCGGCACTGTCGCCCTGGTAACGCACGACGACGCTGCGCGAGGAGCCCTCGCCACGGGTGACCACCTCGAACTGCCCGGTGGCTTCCAGCAATACCCGCAGCTTGGAAAAACCATAGTTGCGCGGGTCGAAGTCGGGCAGGCGGTTCTGCAGCAGTTGCCCCAGCTTGCCGAGCGAGGCCCAGCCGTCTTCGCCGCTCGCGTCGCTGGCAGCGGTCAGCAGCGCATCGCGCAGGCTGTCCTCGCGGCGCCAGTCGAAGATGGCGCGCTGCTGCGGCGATGCCTTGGCGGTGGCTTGCGCCTGCGGCCGCAGAATTTCGGTGTAGATGAAGCGATCGCAGGCGGCGACGAAGGCCTTGGGCGTCTTGCGCTCGCCGAAGCCGAACACCGCCAGGCCGTCCTCGCGGATGCGTGAAGCGAGCCGGGTGAAGTCACTGTCGCTCGATACGATGCAGAAGGCGTCGAAGCGGCGGGAATGCAGCAGGTCCATCGCGTCGATGATCAGCGCGCTGTCGCTGGCGTTCTTGCCCACCGTGTAGCGGTATTGCTGCACCGGCTGGATGGAGTGCTCCAGCAGCACCGACTTCCAGGCCGCGAGTTGCTGGTTGGTGAAGTCGCCGTAGATGCGCCGCACGCTGGCGGTGCCGAGCTTGGCGATTTCGGTGAACAGGTTGCCGACGATGCTGGCCTGTGCGTTTTCCGCATCGATCAGCACGGCGAGCCGGATGGTATCGGGGGCGATTTTCATTGTTGTGGCCTTGTCGGGTTCGCCGGTCGGGGAGTGCGTCTGACCGCGCTACGGCAGAAAACGTTGCAGCAGTTCGTTCAGAAAACGCTGGCCCTTGAGAGTGGGGGCGATCGTCTCATGGTCGCGTCGGATCAGTCCATCCGCCTCGGCCTGGCGCAGCACGCCTTCCATGCGGGTCAGCGGCAGGCCGGTACGCTCGGCGAACAGGCTGACCGGGAAGCCGTCCACCAGCCGCAGCGCGTTCATCATGAATTCGAACGGGAGCTCGTCCACGCCGACCTGGCGTTCGTCCTGCACCGGCGTCCCTTCCGCGACCCGGCGCATGTAGTCGGCCGGCTGCTTGTAGCGCATCTGCCGCAGCACCCGGTCCGGGAACGACAGTTTGCTGTGCGCGCCGGCACCGATGCCCAGGTAGTCGCCAAAGCCCCAGTAATTGAGATTGTGGTGGCACAGGTGGCCGGGCCGGGCGAAGGCGGAGGTCTCGTAGTGCACATAGCCACCGTCGGCCAGCCGGGTTTCGATCGCCTCCTGCATGTCCGCCGACAGATCGTCGTCCGGCAGCTCGGGCGGGTAGCGGTAGAACAGGGTGTTCGGTTCCAGCGTCAGGTGGTAGCACGAGAGGTGCGGCGGCGCGTATTGCAGCGCGGTGTCGACATCCTTCATTGCCTGTTCCAGCGACTGGCCGGGCAGCGCGTACATCAGGTCCAGGTTGAAGGTATCGAAGGTCGACTTGGCGATCGCCACCGCATGGTGGGCTTCGCGGTCGTCATGCACCCGACCCAGTTTCTTCAGGAAGGCCGGGTCGAAGCTCTGGATGCCGATCGACAGCCGGGTGATGCCGGCATCGCGATAGGCACGGAATTTCTCGATCTCGAAGGTGCCGGGGTTGGCCTCCAGCGTCACCTCGGCGCCATGCATGAAGGGCAGCCGGGTGCGCAGGTCGGTCAGCAGCCGTTCCAGCCCCTTGGCCGACAGCAGGCTGGGCGTGCCGCCGCCGAAGAACACCGACACCACCCGGCGCCCCCACACCAGCGGCAGCGCCAGTTCCAGGTCGCGCACCACGGCGGCGATGTAGTCGTCCTCCGGCAGCTCGCCGCGCTTCTCATGCGAATTGAAGTCGCAGTAGGGGCACTTCTTCAGGCACCACGGTACGTGCACGTACAGCGCCAGCGGCGGCAGGGCGTCGAGCTTCCAGGTCTGGCGGGTGATGGGGGCGGCGATGGGGGTGATGCTCATGATGCGCAAGGGCGACAGGTAGGATGCGTCAAGCGAAGCGGACGCATCGTGGGTGTCGCAAACGATTCGATGCGTCCGCTTCGCTTGACGCATCCTACGGGGGAGGTCCGAGACATCACTTGCCGGCTTCCCGGTAGGGGTTCACCAAGCTATCGACCAGCGCGTGCAGCGCCTCACGCACCTGGGCTTCGGTGCATTCCAGCAGCACCGCATCTTCCAGCGCGTCCTGCGCCATCTGGCGGAGTTCTTCCAGGTTCTCGTTGAGGACCTTGATCTTCTCAACGCAGGACACAGGGCTGCCGTCCGCCTTGCACCAGGTAGGCGGCTTGAAGGGCAGGGAGTTGGCGTCTCGGGCGCTCACGGTCATTCCTCTTTCAGGCGCTGGATCAGCGCACGCAGCGCCTGACCACGGTGGGACAGGCGGTTCTTCTCGTCCGACGTCAGTTCGGCGGCGGTCTTGCCCAGCCCCGGTAACCAGAACAGCGGGTCGTAGCCGAAGCCAGCCTCGCCCCGAGGCTGCTCCGCCACCTGGCCGCGCCAGACACCCTCGGCGATCAGCGGGCGCGGGTCATCGGCATGCCGTACCAGGACCAGCACGCAGTAGTAATAGGCGTTGCGCGGCTTCAGCACGCCACCTTCGCTCGCCAGTTCAGCCAGAAGCTTGTCGTTGTTGCGCTGGTCCGACTTCGGCTCGCCAGCATAGCGGGCGGAATACACCCCCGGCGCGTTGCCCAGCGCCGGCACGCAGATGCCGGAGTCGTCCGCCAGTGCCGGCAGCCCAGTGTGGCGCGCCGCATGCCGGGCCTTCTCCAGCGCGTTCTCCAGGAAGGTGACGTGCGGCTCTTCCGCCTCCGGCACGCCGAACGCACCCTGCGGCACCACAGCCAAGCCGAGCGGCGCCAGCATGGCCTGGAACTCGTTGATCTTGCCGGCGTTGTTGCTGGCAATCACCAGACGTTGCAGTCGATGCGTCACGGGGGCTCCTGTCAAAACCGGTGCGGCGGATGGGGGACGGTCGCGTACAGATGGGGGCGGAAGCCGCCAATGGCAACCGTCGCCACGGCCGGGAATTCAATGCTCGGGATGCTGCGTATTGTACCGCGGCCGGGGGGCGGCCGGGGCCGGGGGGGAGGGATGTCGAACCGCCGCGGCAGACCCATGCAAGACTGTGTTGATCCGTCGCGCCTTGACGTTGTCCTGCCGGCCGCCACAATCAGATGGATGACTTACGACCGTCTTTCCCCCGCGCTGATGCCGGCCACCTTGCACACGGTGGCGATTACCGTTGCCCGCATGAAGATGCGGGGCATTCCGGCTGCGTCGGTGTTGAAGGACAGCGGGGTGACCGAGGCGGATCTGAAGGAGCCCTCCCGGCTGGTCACCCATGCGCAGGAACTGGTGGTGTTCGGCAATGCGCTGGCGTTGTCGGGCGATCCGCGCCTGGGGCTGGAGATCGGCGCGGCGATGCATATTTACAGCTACGGCATGCTGGGCTACAGCATGCTGGTCAGTTCCACGCTGGGCGAGGCGCTGGCTTGCGCGGAGGCGTTTCCGCTGCTGCTGGGCAGCTATTTCGACGTGCGGGTGCGGGTCGATGGGGACGAGGCGCGTATCACGGCCAGCGACTATCACTACCGCTCCGACCTGACGGTGATGAATGCCGAGATGTGCCTGGCATCGATGTGGGCCATCGTGCGCGATGTGCTGGCGGCTCCGGTGAATCCACTGGCGGTCACCCTGGCGTTGCCGCGTCCCGAACATGCGTCGGCTTACCCGCAGTATCTGGGTTGCGAAGGCCGATTCGACGAGGCCGAGAACGCGCTGGTGTTCCCGGAGGAATGGCTGGCGCGCCCGCTGCCACTGGCCGAGCCGGTCAGCCACCACATGGCCCGCGATCAGTGCGCGCGGCTGTCGAGCGAGTGGGAGGCCGCCAGCGGCAACCCGGTTGTGGCGCGTGCCCTGCGGCTGCTGCATGCAGAGCCGCGCCGCTTTGGCACCGCAGCGGCGCTGGCGGATGCGCTGCATGTCTCGGAGCGCACGCTGCGCCGCAAGCTGGCGTCCGCCGGAACCTCCTTCCAGGACCTGCTTGACCGGGCCCGGCAGGAGCTGGCGCGGGACTTCCTGTCCCGCACCCGGTTGCCGGTGGCGGAGATCGCCGAACGCCTGGGCTATAGCGAGGCGGCCAGCTTCCGCGCTGCCTTCAAGCGCTGGACCGGACAGCGGCCGGTGGATTTAAGGCGATGAGCGTATTGCTCACGAAGACCCTGTGTGGGAGCCGCAGGTGACAAGCTACAGGTTCCAGGGCGACCCCGGCGCAATCATGATGCTGGTACCCCCTTTCCTGATATCTACCGAGTCAAATTCTCGAATGCTCACCATCCCTTCCTTACCGCTCAATTCGACAATGGCCGTGTATTCACGGGATGGATCGTAAGGCTCTGTTACTCGCGATTCGGCGCATTTGAACTTTTGCCCGTAGGTCACGATGGGCATATATGCCTCATCGCAGGTCTTGCCTTGTCGTGAGACGGTCCAAACGATATCCGGACTACCGCCTTCTTTTTTATAGGCGTACACCGTCAGGTCATCGATCCTCGTATCCGGGTAGCGTGTCAAGTCCAGTGCTAGCGTTTTATCGGATTGCACGATGATTGCTGTGGGAAACTTTTCTTCGATATATCCCTGTCCCGGGATGTCTGACTCTTCATAGTGGGTGTCTTTTGTGCAGCCCATAAGCAATGCGGAACCCACGACTGTGAAGAGGAAAACCCACCTTGATCGACTGATTCTTGAATGCATGTGGATATTCACGGATGTTGTGCTTGCTATTGCTGTCGACGAAGCAAAGTCATTGCCAACTGTTGCAGTTATGGAACACCGGACGATATCAGGGATAAGACTATGTCTGCAAAGAGAAAATGCTTTTGGCATTTTTATCTGACTGGTAATGCGCGAACCGAAACACCACCGCAACGACAGGGGCGCACTCTTGACGCACCGCAAAACAACTTGGCCGCAATTCTCCCCTCGTTGACCGCAATCAATCTGTCTGGGTTTGTCCCTGCCGGCGCAAAATGGTCCGCGAAATCAAGCCAGACCGCGCCCGGCGTCCGCCGAGGCAAGCGGCATCATGAGGAGAATTATGGACACCCGTCAGGTATCAGTCGCGGCCATTCAACTGGCTGTGGAAGGTTGGGATCGCGAAGCGAACGTCGCACACGCGGAGCAGATGGTGCGCGATGCGGCGGCCCGTGGCGCGCAGGTCATCCTGCTGCCGGAGCTGTTCGAGCTGCCGTATTTCTGTACCGAGCAGGAGGGCCGCTATCTGTTGCTGGCCGAGCCGATCAGCGAGAACCCGACGGTCGCGCGCTTTCGCAAGGTGGCGGCGGAACTGGGCGTGGTTCTGCCGATCAGCGTGTATGAGCGTGCCGGCCAGGCCCGCTTCAACACCGTGGCGATGATCGACGCCGACGGCAGCCTGATGGGCAGCTACCGCAAGACCCATATCCCGGACGGGCCGGGCTATTCCGAGAAGTATTACTTCACGCCGGGCGATACCGGCTTCCAGGTGTGGGACACCCGCTTCGGCCGCATTGGCGTGGGCATCTGCTGGGACCAGTGGTTCCCGGAGTGCGCGCGGGCCATGGCGCTGAAGGGCGCCCAGCTGATCCTGTACCCGACTGCCATCGGGTCGGAGCCGCAGGACGCCACGCTGGATTCGCGCGACCACTGGCAGCGCACCATGCAGGGCCATGCGGCCGCCAACCTGACACCGGTGATCGCCGCCAACCGCATCGGCACCGAGCATGTGGGCGCCGTGGTGCAGACCTATTACGGATCGTCCTTCCTGACTGACCAGCGCGGCGCGAAGCTGGTGGAGGCCGGCCGCACGGAAGAAACGATCCTGATCCAGCAGTACGACCTGGCGGCGCATGAAGGGGTGCGCGCGTCCTGGGGCCTGTTCCGCGACCGGCGGCCGACGATGTACGGCAGCTTGCGGACCAGTGATGGGGTGTTGGTGTCGGCCTGAAGAGAGGCGGGTCGATTGCCATGTGTAGGTTGGGCTGAGCCGGAGGCGAAGCCCAACAGCGACGCAGAAACGCGAGATATCGCTTGGTGTGATGGGCGTCGTTTCCCCGGCCGCATTCGCGTCCGGGCTACGGGAGCGTTCAATCCGACGGGAGTGGGTTGGTAGCCCGGACGGCTCTGCCGGCCGGGGAGCGGTGGTGGCAATGGCATGTTGGGCTTCGCCGTTGGCTCAACCCAACCTACGGGTTGGCGGCCGGGCCGGCGGCGCGTCAGGAGGGGGAACCAATGGCGCAGCAAGGAAACGGTCGCGGCATCGC
The DNA here is from genome assembly GCA_966211475.1 of uncultured Neisseriales bacterium. Classification (GTDB taxonomy): domain Bacteria; phylum Pseudomonadota; class Gammaproteobacteria; order Burkholderiales; family Leeiaceae; genus Leeia. The sequence continues at coordinate 3,987 of CBIHQA010000059.1, read as the reverse complement.
GATCAACATCGACCAGGTGTCGATGTGGTTCGAAGGGGCGGACAACCGGGCACTGGACGAGGTGTCGCTGGATGTCTTCGACAATGAATTCTTCACCTTGCTCGGCCCGTCCGGCTGCGGCAAGACCACGCTGCTGCGGCTGATCGCCGGGTTCGAGCAACCCAGCCTGGGCGTGATCCGGCTGTTCGGTGACTCGCTGGAAGGACGCTTGCCGTTCCAGCGGCCGGTCAACACGGTGTTCCAGAGCTACGCGCTGTTCCCGCACCTGACGGTGGCGCAGAACATCGCCTTCGGGCTGGAAATGCAAAGGCGCCCGCAAAGCGAGATCGCCCGCACGGTGGACGAGATGCTGGGGCTGGTGAAGCTCGCAGGCTTCGGCAACCGCAAGCCCAGCCAGCTCTCCGGCGGGCAGCAGCAGCGGCTCGCGCTGGCCCGCGCGCTGGCCAGCCGGCCCAAGGTGCTGCTGCTGGACGAATCGCTGTCCGCGCTGGACCTGAAGCTGCGCAAGGAAATGCAGGTGGAGCTGAAACGCCTGCAGCGCGAGACCGGCATTACCTTCTTGTTCGTCACCCACGACCAGGAAGAGGCGCTGACCATGTCCGACCGCATCGCGGTGATGAGCGGCGGCAAGGTGCAGCAGGTCGGTACGCCGACCGAGATCTACGACCGCCCGCTGAACCGTTTCGTGGCGGACTTCATCGGCGAGACCAACTTCCTGTCCGGCCAGCCGCGTGTCGAAGGTTTCGACCTGGGCCGTGCCGGCCTGCTGGCTTGCCCTGGCCACGGCGCGCCGACCGGCCGCACGGCGACGCTGGCGCTGCGGCCGGAACGGCTGCGGGTGGAGGGCGACGGGCCGGAAGGACTACCCGGCCGGGTGGACGAGGTGATCTATCTCGGCACCGACACCGTCTACCAGGTGGCGGTGGAAGGCCAAGGCCTGCTGCGGGTACGGATGCAGAACGAAGGGGGCGCGCAGGCCGGCTACCGCAACGGCGACCTGGTGCGGGTACGGGTGCCGGCCGACGCCGTGCGCGTGCTGGAGGATTGAGCATGGCCCTCCCCAATAGCAAAGCGCGCCGCAACGGCCTGCTGGCGCCGACCGTCGTCACCCTGTTCGTGTTCATGGTGCTGCCGATGGGCCTGATGGCCTGGATGTCGGTGCTGGCGCCGGATACCTTCGGCGGGGTGAAGTGGCGCCAGTTCTCGCCCGACGCCTACGTGCAGTTCCTGTTCGAGCGGGACCTGGACGACAGCCTGATGCTCAACACGGACTACCTGCAGATCTTTCTGCGGTCCTTCCTGCTGGCCGGCGGCACCACGCTGGCGGCGCTGTTGATCGGCTTCCCGACCGCGCTGTACATCGCGCTGCAGGACGAGAAGACCCGCAACCGGCTGATCCTGCTGATCTCCATCCCGTTCTGGACCAACCTGCTGGTGCGCACCTTCGCCTGGATGCTGCTGCTGCGCAACGGCGGGCTGATGGACCGTTTCCTCGCCCTGTTCGGCCTGTCGGACGGGCAACTGGACGTGCTGTACACGCCGACAGCGGTGGCCATCGGGCTGGTGTACTGCTTCCTGCCGTTCATGATCCTGCCGGTCTACAACAGCCTGGAAAAGATGGACTGGCGGCTGGTCGAAGCAGCCTTCGACCTGGGCGCGGACCGCCGCCGGGCGCTCAAGCGGGTGATCCTGCCGCTGGCGATGCCGGGGCTGGTGGCCGGCAGTCTGCTGGTGTTCATCCCGGCGCTGGGTTCGTACTTCATCCCGGAGCTGCTGGGTGGGGGCAAGAGCCTGATGATCGGCAACCTGATCCAGATCCAGTTCGGCACCGCCCGCAACTGGCCGTTCGGCGCCGCGCTGGCCTTCGCGCTGCTGCTGATGGTCGGCGTCGCCATGGTGCTCTACAACCTGAAGTTCCGCCGCGCACCGGGGGAGGCTGCATGAACACCGCAACCAATCCCCTGTGGCGGTTCAAGGGCGTGAAGACCACCGCCTGGCTGGCCATCACCTACCTCTACCTGCCGATCCTGATCCTGCTGGCGCTGTCGTTCAACGCCAACAAGGTAGCGACGCTGTGGACCGGGTTTTCCACCCACTGGTACGCCCAGGTGATGGACAACCCCAACATCCTGCGGGCCGCCAAGAACTCGCTGCTCATCGCGACCGGCGCCACCGTCATCTCCACCGTGTTCGCCACCATGGCCGCGCTGGCGATGAGCGGGCGGCGCTTCAAGGGCCAGGCCGCCATCAACGCGATGCTGGGCCTGCCGCTGCTGATGCCGGAGATCGTGACCGCGGTCGCCTCGCTGCTGTTCTTCCTGGCCATCGGGCTGGAGCTGGGGCTGATGACGGTGCTGATCGCCCACGTAGTGTTCTGCATTCCGTTTGCCTACCTGCCGATCCGCGCCCGGCTGGAAGGCATGGACCCCCGGCTGAAGGAAGCCGCAGCCGACCTGTACGCCCCGCCCTGGCTCACCTTCAAGCGCATCACCCTGCCGCTGCTGATGCCGGGTATCGCATCCGGCGCGATGCTGGCCTTCATCATCTCGCTGGACGACTTCGTGATCACCTTCTTCGTCGCCGGCGCCGGGGCCACCACCCTGCCCGTCTACATCTTCGGGATGATCCGCATGGGCATCACCCCGGAAGTGAACGCCATCTCCGCAATGATGCTGGGGGTGTCGGTGCTGTTCGTTGCCGTGTCGTACTGGCTGGGAAAAAAGCGCTAATCCGCTGACGTATCCACGCATTTCTCCCTCACCCATGGAGGGAGACCCACAAAGTTCTTACCGGCTTGCCGGTTAGAACTTGGGGGCGCACCGCGTGGTCGGGGAGAGGGGGATGAACCACTCGCCCGTCGAAGTCCGCCCGCATCACCACAAGAACCAGGAGAGAGCTTCATGAAACGCCTGCATCGCCTGTCTGTTGCCTGCCTGATGGCCTTTGCCGGTTCCGCCTTCGCCGCCGGCGAGGTGAACCTGTACAACTGGTCCGACTACATCCCGCCCGACCTGCTGAAGAAGTTCGAGAAAGACACCGGCATCAAGGTGAACCTGGACGTCTACGACTCCAACGAATCGCTGCTCGCCAAGCTCAAGGCCGGCGCCACCGGCTACGACGTGATCGTGCCGTCGGACTACATGGTCAAGATCATGACCGACGAGCAACTGCTGGAGAAGATCGACGCCGCCGGCATGCCCAACTTCAAGAACGTCGGCGCCCCGTTCAACAAGCCGCCGTTCGACCCCAAGCGCGAATACTCCGCCCCCTACATGTGGGGCACCACCGGCTTCACCTACGACAGCGCCCGTGTGCCGGGCGGCAAGCTGGACGATAGCTGGAAGAGCTTCTTCGAGCCGCCGGCGCAGCTCAAGGGCCAGGTCGTCGCGCTGAACGACGTGGTGGAGCTGTACAAGGCCGCCGCCATCTATCTGAAGGTGGACGACTGTACCGAAGACCCGCAGGTCGCCAAGCGCATCCTCGACCTGCTGGAAAAGCAGAAGCCCATGCTCGCCATGTACAACTCCGACGGCACCATCGAGCGCATGCAAGCCAAGGAAGTGATCATGCACCAGCAGTGGAACGGCGCCGCCCACCGCACCAAGGACAAGCTGCCCACCGCCGTGTACGTCTACCCGAAGGAAGGCATCGGCTTCTGGAACGACAACTTCGCCATCCCCAAGGGCGCCAAGAACAAGGACAACGCCAAGAAGTTCATCAACTGGATGATGGCGCCGGAGAACATCGCCCTCGCCAGCAACTTCACCGGCTACAACAACGCCATCAACGGCTCCATCAAGCTGATGGACGTATCGCTGCAAAAGGACCCGGCAGTGAACACTCCGGCCGGCATGACCAAACTGTTCCGCCCCAACCGCAGCTGCTCGTCCAAGGCCGTGGCCCTGCGCGACAAGGTCTGGACCAAGCTGAAGAACTAAGGCCGACGATCCGCCCCGTAGCCTGGACGCCTTGGCGGCCGGGGAGACG
>CBIHQA010000058.1:0-12693 GCA_966211475.1 uncultured Neisseriales bacterium | reverse complement strand
TACTCAGTACGGCTGATCCGCCGTCCGCAACGCCAATCCCAGTGTTTCCGCCAGACTCTGCATCTCGGCATCGTCGATGCTCTGGGTCATCCAGCCGGCGTAGGCATCGCCCTGGGTGTTCCAGTTCCACAGCGTGATGCCGTCTTCCTGCAAACGCTGGTAGGCCAGCGCCATCAGGTCCGGCACGCTGACGGTATCGAGAAAGGCATCGTCGTAGGGGTCGTCCACGCCCCAGTCGATTTCCCGCCCGTGCCGCTCGCACAGCGTCTCGATACATTCGACGAAGGACGCGGTGTCCTTCCAGTCCACGCAGTAACCGGACTGCCAATCGATCACGTCCCGCATGATCCAGATCAGGCTCACCTCATCCGGATCCTCCTCCTCGGCGCTTTCCACCTGCTCCCAGAAGGCCTCGCACTGCTGCCGGGCGGCGCCGTCATCGTCGAGGTTGATCAGCTCGAACAGACGCTGGATCGGCTCATTCCACTGCTCAAAATGCTCGCTGCTCAAGATTGCTTTCCTGTATTCACGGAAGATGGGATGGCTGGCAAACCGCCCGATCAGCCGATCATAGCCGACGCACCGGCGACATGCCGGCCAAAACGGCAGGCCACCTGCCCCGCCGGTCACGCAGGCCATTCCGAAAAGAAGATAAGATGGCAACGTCACCGTTGTGGTCCGCGCCATGCGTCTCTCCATTCGATACTGCCTTGCCACTCTGGCCGCCCTGCTAGCGTGCGCACTGCCGCCCGCCGCGGCACAACCCGCCAACAACTGCCCGAAGCGGCTGCTGCAAACACTGGACGGCCTGTCCTTCCCCTACAGTGCTCGCGCCTTCGAGCTGTTCGCGCAAGCAATGGACGACGCGCTGCCCGGCTTGTTCCTGGCCGGGATGAACAGCGGCGGCAAGCTCGGGGCGGACTGGAAGCCCGGCAATGCCTTCTATGACGAAGCCCATGCACTGATCCGCGACGCAGTCGACCAGCGCGCCGGCGCCGGCGGCCGCCTGATCCGGCTCGACATGGGCGCCGCCGTCAGCAAGGCCTGCGAGACCCTGAGCGAGCAAGACCTGGTGGTGATCGAGCGCGGCTTCCGCGCCCCCGAAGCCCCGGCCCTGACCCGCTGGCTGGACGCCTACCTGGCCCCCATCCTGCTCAAGGACCTACCCGCCCTGCCGGGCATCACCCCGGAACAGCGTACCGCCGCCGCCCAACTGAATGCCGAAGCGGATGCCGCCTTCCGTCGCGCCTTCCCGGACGGCAAGAAGCTCGATAACAGCACCGACCCGCGCATCAAGGCGCTGGGCCAACTGCTTGGCCGCACCGGCGAAGGCGGCGGCAAGATGCTGGGCGAAGCCGCCATCGCCCCTTCGCTGGCCGACATGACGCTGGTGGTGCGCGACATCAAGCCGCAACTCATCCAGATCGTGCAGCGCTATCTGGCCTCCCGTCCCAAGGAGACCAATACCTGAGCCCGGCACAGGGTCGGCCTGAACGTCCTCCGGGACAGATCGGGCAAATTGGCCAGCACTCCGCCAATTCATTTATCATATTGAGATAGCAAGCTCATCCATATATCATGTCGGCATTTTTTCGCCCATCGAAAGCCGACACGGATGAACGCACCCAGCCTGGGGTGGGGTCAGCGCCCCACGCAAGCAAACCGCCTGCTGAAGCTGCACACCCCACTTGGCGAAGACGTGCTGCTGGTTCACCAGGCCGACATCACCGAACACCTCAGTCAGCTACCCGAGATCGAACTCGAACTGCTGTCCTCGTCCGCCAATCTCGACCCGCACACCCTGCTCGGCCAGCCGGTCAGCCTGGAATTGGCGCTATCCGCCCTCAGCGGCGACGGCCTGGTGGAAGACGCGGTGCAAGACGGCGAGCCGCTGCGCTGGTTCTCCGGCCTGGTCAGCCGCTTCGGCCGCCACGGCTCGGACGGCGGCTGGACCGTCTACCACGCCACCGTCGTCCCCTGGCTCGCGCTGCTGGGCAGCGACACCCGCGAACTGCGTGTCTGGCAACACGTCACCTGCCTGGACGTGGTCCGCACCCTGTTCGAAGAAGCCGGCCACCATGGCGAGCTGCGCGTCATCACCCAGCGCGAACTGCCCCGCTACGAATTCCACCTGCAATACCGCGAATCCAACTACGCGCTGATCTGTCGCCTGCTGGAGCAGGAAGGCCTCACCTGGTGGATCGAATACGAGCAGCAACGCCAGATCGTCTGCATCGGCGACCACCCGTCCAGCCATGTGCCGCTGAGCGGCTTCTCCCAGATCGCCTTCCACGGTGACGACACGCCCTTCCTCAAGGAAAGCGTCACCCGCTGGTCCAGCCACACCAGCCACCGCCTGGGTGACATCCGCTATCGCGACTACGACTACCACCGCCCCACCGACCGGCTCGACGTCGGCACCCAGACCGTCACCGAACACGCCGAGTCCGGCCTCAAAGAGCGCTACGACTACCACTCCCTGTACGACCTGCAAGGCGAGGGCGACCGCTACAGCCGCCTGGCGATGGAACGCGAAGAAGCCCTACACCGCCGCCACACCGGCGAAAGCACCGTCCGCGCCATGCGCCCCGGCGCCCGCTTCGAGCTGGTCCGCCACTTCGCGGACAACGGCACCTACCTGCTGCTGCAAGTCCGCCACCGTATCCGCAACCACTACCTGGCCGCCCGCGACAGCAACAGCGGCACGCCCGACCCGGCCTACCGCAACGACTTCCAGGCCCAACCCTGGGAAACCCCGTTCCGCCCCCAGCTGAAAACCCCGCGCCCGCAAGTCGAAGGCCTGCACACCGCCTTCGTGGTCGGCCCCGGCGGCGCCGAATGGCACGGCGAGCGCATGGGCCGCATCAAGGTGTGGATGCCCTTCGACCGCCGCCAGCCGATGGACGAAAACGCCTCCTTCTGGGTCCGCGTCTCCCAACCCAGCGGCGACGCCGACTGGGGCCACCAGTTCTACCCTCGAATCGGCCAGGAAGTGCTGCTCGCCTTCCACATGGGCGACCCCAGCCTGCCCATCGCCATCGGCGGCATCTACAACGGCGACAAACAACCCCGCTGGTACAACGGCTACATCAACGGCATCAAGAGCAAAGAGTTCTACGGCCAACGCCACAACGCCCTGGTCTTCGACGACAGCAACGGCGAACTGCGCACCACGGTTCACAGCGATGAGCACCATAGCCAGCTGCACTTGGGGCATCTGGTGCATGAGCCGACCGCGAATGACCGTGGGCCGCACCGGGGGAACGGGTTTGAGTTGCGGACGGATGCTTGGGGGGCGCTGCGGGCGGCGCGGGGGATGTTTATCACGACACATGCACGGTTGGGCGGAAAGAAGGCCGTACTGGATCACACCGAGGCAAATCTGCAGCTTCGTGAGGCCTTGTCATTGTCACGCCGACTATCGGATACGGCGGCCCATCATCGAGCCGATCCACTAAAGGCAAACAAAACTCTGGATCACTTCCAGCGCGCCGCTCTGCACCCGAACACGAACGGCGTAAATACGTTCGAGGAAGCAGCACTGCTTCTTGACGGGGCAGCTGGCGTGGGAATCACAACCCCCTTGTCCGCACAATTCACTGCGAACCAGAACGTCCAGACGGTGGCGGGCAAAGACGTCAATGTCGCGGCCGGCCAGCACCTTTCTGTCGCAGTGGGCGGTGCACTCAGCTTATTCGCCCATCAGCAGGATATGCGGCTGATTGCTGCTCGCGGTGAGGTAAAACTGGAGGCTCAGGACAACAAGATGAGCCTTGCCGCAGAACAGCAGGTAAACGTGTCTAGCAGTCAAGACACGATCAACCTGACCGCCAAGCGGGGGATTGTCTTGAGCAGCGGCGGTGCCTACATCAAGCTCGATGGCGCCGGGAATATTGAGATTCATGCCCCAGGTCAAATCAGCCTCAAGGGCAATCCCGTGGAAGTCGATGGCCCGGCATCAATGCAGGTAGCCCTGCCTGCTATGCCCAAGAGCGAGCCAGCCCCAGGCAAGTACAGTCAGCGGTTCAGTTTGTTCGGATCCGACGACCGAGTCATCGATCACGGGCTAGTGGATCGTCCATTCTCAATTATGGACGCACTAGGAAAAATCCTTGCTAGCGGTGCAATCCCCAAAACGGGCCGCTTACCACGCATCTTTAGCGAAGAACCCTCCCCTTTGATCCTGACCATCGGTGGGCCTGACTACCGGCAAGAAGTGATCAACATCTCTCACGACAGCGAACCTGCGGCGCAGGGAACCAGGGATATGCCTTCGCATGATGATGATCCTTATCATCACCTGACGATGGGAGAAGAAACAGGCTTCTTCTCCTCAGCGGATTTAGCAGCCCACCTACCCGAAATCAACAGCAGCGACGACGATGAATAAGCTGATCAAACTCTCCTTTGTATTTTCTCTGTTCTTAACATACGCACAAGCAGCGACGTACCCTAGTGGAATTACAACCATCAATATGTCTGACGGCACGCTTTCCATTGTCAGCGGCCTGATGGATGACAACGTCGCCCAGCGCTACAACGTATACAGCTTCTACTTCACGCCAACGAAAAGTAAGGTATGGAACCAGGTTGCTATCGTTAACAAATCTGACGATAGAGATAAGTTGACGTATCAAATCGACACGATCGAAGGCGGCGAAGCCATCATCAAGGACACACTGGTCGTCAAAAAGAGCAAGACATATTTGCTCGTCGGAAACAAGCAGGTGAAAGAGTCGTACTATGACGACGGCCCCATCACTGTCAGCATCTACTCCCTTGAAAGAGGAGAAGATGGAAGTTGGCCATACTCGTTTGTACTTCGAAGCAAGAAGACGTTTGGCCCCGGAAAAACCGTGAGCGCCGTGTTATCTGCCGTTGCCGACACCATACATTAAAGTTAAATACCTCACCGATCATGGAAAAATTTATCAAGGCAACTCATCACAAAGAGATTCTGACTGCAGAATATGTCTCTTCGGATGAGAAACGCTTTCTAAGGTCAGGCGGAACCATCGCATGGCGCTTCAACAACCCCGGAAACATAAGGCCACCTAGTAGCAGGAAGATCCTTACCAGGATCGGCATAGGCGATACCGCAAACGGACTCTTTCTTATCTTCCCAGATTACGCCACTGGACGCAGCGAACTGAAAAGGACGTTACTCGAGGTATACGGGCACCGAAACATACCGGTAGCTATCGGAAAATATGCCCCGAAAAACGAAAACAACACCGCGCACTATATTCGGACGCTGCTCGAAAAGACGGGCATCAGTCCCGAAAAATTGATACGAGAGCTGTCACCATCAGAACTCGAAGCTGTCATGGACAGCATTGAGAAAATTGAAGGCTATCATCACAAGAAAGAAACCCGCCGCGAGCAATGGATTAACAGCTTATCCGTGCTCGTCAGCAACGGGCACTCCGCAGTGGCTGAACAAGAAGTCGTTGTAGAACGAAATGGTAACAAAAAGGCCTATAAAACTGACGCATGGGGAAACCTGCCTGCCCAATTATTCGAAAAGGCTGGGGAAACGTTCAAGTTTTATGTACCGGATGGCGGGAGCCTGAAGCAGATTGGCGACTACGTGACGGAAGGCGCGGGGAAACTGCTTCATTTCATCTGCGACCAGACGAAGTATCATGCAGTCACACGCCCACATTCCGCCGAAGATACAAAGCAGGCCGGAGCAGCCAAACCTGTCCATACGGTGCAGCCGGGCGAAACACTATCGAAGATCGCCGAGCGATATCATGTTTCGGTCGACACCATCGTGACGTTGAATCACCTCAGCGACCCAAACAAAATTTTCCCGGGCCAGCGTTTGAAACTCATGCAAGGATTGGGAGAAACGCCGGCAAAGTCGGAATCCAAACCGAGTACAAAAAAGGTAGATCATAGTCTTCCCAGTGAAGCAGCAACCAGCAAAAAAGGACAACCTCTCGCTTTGATAGAGCCGGACAAGGATCGTGCACCATGGATGGATACTGCCTTGAGCGAAGCAAGGCTGTGGGCCGGAAAAAAGGAACGCGAGATTACGCTTGCGCGAAACTATCATCACTTGACTGGTTTAAGTAACCCGTCATTGATTGGAGACAGCAACGCTTGGTGCGCCTCATTCGTTAATTATTGCTTGATGCGGCACAAGAAAACCGGTACAGGCAGTCCAAACGCACAATCATTTTCCAGGCACCCTCGTTTCGTGAAATTGGCAAAACCGGTTTATGGCGCCATCGTAGTATTCAGGTCACCAAATGGCGTACATGGTCATGTCGCGTTCGTATATGGAAGTGGTGTGCTGATTGGCGGCAACCAGAGCGACATGATCTCGTTCAACGGATTTTCTCATAACTACGGCGATCAAGAGCTAGTGGGATACTTTGTCCCCATCGAGTACAAAGATTTTGCAGAGAAAGAAATAGCGAATGGCCCTCCTCTCGAAAGATACGATTTTCACAAACTTAATGATGAATTCGGAATCCCAAACAAACACACCAAGAAGACAAGATAGAATGAAGAATTTACTTATTTCCACTCTTTTTGCTACATTATTGATGCAGACATCAGTCGCATCCAGCGTAGCGAAAGAAACCCTCGAATGTTCATCAAAGACCGACATACAGGAAATTCGAAAGTCTTTCTGGAATCAATTCCCTAGCGTTTCGTATTTAAAAGAGTTATCGCTCCATCCAGACATCTCCGACCCTGATTTTCACACTTTAAGTGCCAGCCCAGAAAAAGTGGGAAGCTTCTTCCAATATATTGCCACCCATCCAAATATTAAGGGCGAAGCGTTAAAGAGTGCACGCGCAACACTTTTTATATACGTTCCTCACATAGAACAGGCCGTTTCGGATGACGCATATAAACTATCAAAGAAATTTCCGGATGGAAAATGCGTTACGGAGTTTACATTTAATTCTGGAAGAACTCGAGAAGACGGTGCCTTTATAGGATACGAATTTTCGTTCAAGAAGTTAGCCGGAAAGGTTCGTCTGACGAATATAAACTACAATTCGGACGACCAATGATTAAACCAACCCTTCTTTCGATCCTTACCGGTTTCGCGCTGTCTACTCTATCCAACCATGTGGTCGCAGCTACAGACTGCACCACTGGATTTAAGCCCATCCTCTTAAAACAAGGATCCAATCTAATCAGCATCCAGAGTATCCGGCTCAATATTGTAACGGGGCGAATCGAAACGGGCACCGCATTCAGTCGGAATACTTATGTAGTCTATATCCCCCCTCGCAAGGATGGAGAGGAATGGGTTCATGTGCCTTTTTCCATGGAGCCAAATAGCCCCCCTAGCTTGGGGCTTGAAGACGCTGAATCTGCCGACTCGACGGTTCGAAAAGTAAGCTTCTATCGCAGCAAAGATAGCCTGTGTGTCGCTGTAGCGAGCAAAATCGGAACAACTCCGCCGGAACTCTATGTCATTCCAACACAAGTGAAAATTGACATAGGTCACTTTAATGCTTCCCTGGAAGCCCCCTGGATTGATCCCATCAAGACCATTCGGACCAAGCAGAAGTATTTGGAAGCCACGGACGCCCTTAACAATGAACTATTCAAGCCAGAGTAGGGCATCAATTTAGACGTAGCTTTTTTTCGTATATAAGAAAATGGACGTCGCAGAGAAGTCGATAACTGCTCGAAATTGAAGTCGATGTGCTGATTTATAGAGAGTCACAAGATGCAAAAAAGGAATTTGGCGAAATCACATTCGTTAGCTGTGATCACTGCCACGTTGATATTACTCAGCCCGGCAGCCTTAGCTGCAGCCTGTCAGTCCAGATCAGTCTGCTATACCTCTGCTGCCGGTCTGCGGCTGCGCGACAACCCTTCTTCAAGTGGCAAGCCCGTGGCACTGGTATCCATTGGCACCCGGGTTTCAGTCAATGAGATTGAGGGAAACTGGATGTGGGTGGACTTGGGCAACGACCAAACCGGCTGGCTGCCCAAGGACGTGCTGCAGTCGGAACGACCACGCCTGGAGGAATTGATGCGGCAGCTCCGGGCTGCCGGAGATGTGGCGGGTCGCCGGAAGTGGGCGGAACGCGCAGCGGAAATGGCCCCATTGAATCTGGATGCGCAGCGTGCGTTGTTGTCGGTATTGAATGAGCAGGGCGATACGGCCGCGGCGGCACGCGTACAGACGATGATCGATGCAGTGCAGAAAGGCACCTTGCCACCGCCAACGGATGAACCCCGACTAGTAATGATGGTTTACCGCGATGAAGAGAAGCCATCGGCCGTGCTTGAGTTGTTGACGGGGATTCCAGGTAGTGCGGAGAACATGCCGCAAGGCATCGCCACACGGGTGGGCAAGCCATATCTCGTTTACACGTTAGAGGGGAAGCGGGTCGGGTATACCCAGGTAGATCACTCAGAAACCCACGAATGCGGCTTTTCCGACACGTACACGCCCACCGATAAGGCCATCGCCAAATGGCCTGCCCGCATTCTGATTGCAATGAACACCGAGTTACCAGCGCAAGCACCGCCGAAAATCCACAAACCGAGCAGCCCCGAAAAGGCGGTGCTGCTGGAACTGGCACAGCAAGCCTCCAGCAAGCTGACCAAGAAGCGGTGGGTCATCGATAACCTGAAGGTCGCGGACGTCCAGATGCTCGACTATGACGGCGACGGCGTGGAAGACGCAGTGGGTCAGTATTATGCCTACAGCCCTGGCAAGAAACTAAGTTTTGCCCTGCTCATGTTTGCAAAGGGCGGCAACGCTGGGTTTTCGCCGGAGTTCACCTCTTTTGAGGAGGGAAAAGAGTCCGGACCGGACGATGTGTTCGATACCCATGCCCGGGAATACCACTTGCGGGTGGCACTGGATTTCGACGGTGACGGAGTTCGGGAGTTGGTATTCAACACCTCCTGGGACGAGATGACCTATAAGCGTAAATCGGACGGTAAGTGGGTAAGAACCGGCGAAAGTGCGGCCAAGGTTTGCGATTGACCGACGTACAGGCATGAAAAAACAGCAGATCATCGCGGTGCTGTTCTCCGTGGGAGTTTTCCTCCCGACCTACGGCGACTCCGCTACGCTGCCGCAGGACGTCCAACACTACGTCGACCAACGCGCCCTCTGCGATCACTGGGCAGGCGAAGAACCCTACGACAAGCAGCGGGCGCGTCAGATCGCACAAGGGGTGGAGCGTGACTGCCGCGGGTTGGACCGGTTGTTGCAGCGGCTGCAGCGCCGGTATGCGTCAAACCCGCAGGTGATGGACGTACTCAGGAATTACGACAAGGTCGGGTACTAGCGCTCCGCATCCTCGTCGGCCCGCTACTGCGCGGCCGGAAACCGATACCGCTCCAGCAAGGAGCCCAGCTTGCCGGAGCTCTTCAACGCCGCGATCGCGGCGTTGATTTTTCCGAGGGAGAGGTTGGATCGGCGCGACACGGCGCATTGCGTGTCGGCGCGCCCGGCTTCCAGGGGTGAGACGGCGAACAGGGTGTTGGCGTCCGGGTTCTGCAGGAAGTAGTTGGCGGCGCGGGGTTCGGCGACGACGATGGCGTCCACCGTGCCCATGCGCAGGCGGCGGAAGGAGAGTTCGGCGGTGCGCTCGTCGACCCGGGTGGCGCTGTGTTCCAGTACCGGTTCCAGCAGGGGGTAGCGGTAGCCCAGGATGGTGCCGATGCGTTTGCCGGTCAGGTCGTCCAGTTGGCGGTACAGGCGGGCCTTGTCATGCGGGGCGATCACCAGGTCGCGCTGGACGCGGACGTTGCTGCTCCAGTCGAAGTCTTCCGGCCGACTGAACCATTTAGGGCTGTAGAGGCAGAGCAGGTCGACTTCGCCAGCGGCGAGGCCGATTTCCAGGCGCTTGCGGGAGAAGCCGACGTACTCCGGCTTCAGGCCCAGTTCGACACTGAGCAGGTCGCCGAATTCCTTGGTGAGGCCGCCAGTGAGGCGGGTGCGGTCAGCGGTGACGGTCAGCGCGATCAGTGGCTCGCCTTCGGCGTCGGAGAATGCGATGCGGACAGTACCGTCGCCAGCGGCCGCTGGTTTCAGCACCAACAACAGCGCGCACCCTGCCATGGCCGAACGCCAACGCATGAATCGCCCTCCCCAGGCCGATAGTGCGGACCATTGTAACCGGCACATTGTGAAGTGGAAGTGTCTTGCGTACCGGTCAGTGGCCCGCAAAGCACTCAGCCTGATATCGATCGGGGTGCGGAGACGGCTTAGAAACCAGGTTTGCAAGGTCGCGTCGAGGCGGTTCATGAATCCGCCGCAGCCGGCGGCGCAGCAAACGATTTCTGGTGCAGCCCTTTGGCGACCCGTTGCAGCAGCGCGGTTTCCAGCCCTGGATCGGAGCGCACCGTAGACGGCGGTACGCCGAACAGCGCGCGGAATTGTCGCGAGAAGTGCGCCGTATCGGCAAAGCCCGATTCCTCGCCGATCTGGGTGACGGAGCGGCGCGAATGCGCCAGCAGCCAGAGGCTGTAGCGTAGGCGCAACTGCAAGGAGAATTGCTGCGGCGTCATGTCCAGCTCCTTGCGGAAGCTGCGTTCCAGTTGGCGCTTGGACACGTTCAATTGTTGGGCCAGTTCGTCGGAGGAAATCGGGTCGCCCAGGCGTTGCTCGATCAGCAGCACGGCCAGGCGCACGCGATCGTCCTCCACCAGTTCCGCCATCGGCGGCTGTGGCTGGGAGGCGCTACCACTGCGGGCGTGGTCGATCAGCATGATGCGCAGGCTTTTCTGCGCCCAGGCGTGGCCGCAGTGGCGTTCGATCATCCAGGCGGCCAGGTCGGCGGCGGCCGTGCCACCGGCGCAGGTGATGCGGTCGCGGTCGACCACGAACATCCGATCGGCGACCGGCACCACGTTGGAAAAACGGTCCACCAGATCGTGGTAGTGATACCAGCTGACGCAGCAGCGACGGCCATCCATCAGGCCAGCGCGGATCAGCGCGAAGGAGCCGGTGCAGACGCCGACCAGCGACACACCCTTGGCAGCCGCACCGCGCAGATAGTCGAGGGTGGCGGGGTCGACCGCCGGACCTTTGTGCAGCAGACCACCAACTACTACGATGTAGTCGAACTGCTGTGGGTCTTCGAAGCGGTTGGACGGCGTGATCTCGATGCCGCAACTCGCCACCACCGGTTGCAGGCTGGGGCCCATCACGCTCCAGCGGATGTGGATCTGGCGACTGAAATCGCCCTCGTCAGCCGCGAGGCGCAGCGCGTCCACGAAGGCGGCGAACGGCAGCAGCGTGAATTGCGGCAGCAGGACGAACCCGACCGACAACATCGGGCGCGGCGGAGCGCTGGTCGGGCTGCGGGTGTCCTGGCTCATGGGAAGACTCGAAACGGGGTGTGGCTGCAACGTGGGCGAAGAATACCGGCAATCGGCCCGCCCCGGAATCCGTATCGCCCCTTGTCGCGCTATGGCATGGATGCGCCGCTGGAATCCAAGCCTCCTGGGCGGACTGAGCAGATCATGCAATGACCCCCTTCAGAACCGGCAACACACCCGTTGCCCTGGTTCCATGTAAAACAGGAGTCGCCACATGAATCCCTACCGCTACGAAGCCATCCTCACCGTCGCCTGTCCGAGCACCATCGGCATCGTTGCGAACGTGTCCACCTACCTGGCCGAGCGCCAGTGCAACATCCTGGAAAGCGCGCAGTTCGACGACCGCGAGACCGGGCTGTTCTTCATGCGTTTGCATGTGGGGGCGGGGCTGACGTCGCCAGATTTCGAGGCGCTGCAGGCGGGTTTCGGTACGGTGGGCGAACGCTTCCAGATGGAGTGGAATCTGTACCGGCAGGATGAGCGCCCGCGGGTGCTGATCATGGTGTCGAAGTTCGGCCATTGCCTGAATGACCTGCTGTACCGGCAGAAGATCGGCGCGCTGAAGATGGAGGTGCCGCTGATCGTCTCCAACCACCGCGATTTCGAGCCGCTGGCGGCCTCCTACGGCATTCCCTTCCACCACCTGCCGGTAACGCCGGACAACAAGCCTGAGCAGGAAGCCCGCCTGCTGGAGCTGGTCGACTCCCAACAGATCGACCTGGTGGTGCTGGCCCGCTACATGCAGGTGCTCTCCAACGACCTGTGCACGCAGCTGTCGGGCCGCGCGATCAATATCCACCACTCCTTCCTACCCAGCTTCAAGGGGGCCAAGCCCTACCACCAGGCCCATGCGCGCGGCGTGAAGCGCATCGGCGCCACTGCCCACTACGTGACGCCGGATCTGGACGAAGGCCCGATCATCGAGCAGGACGTGGCGGTGGTAGAGCACTCCATGACGGCGGACGACTTCGTGGCGCGCGGTCGCGACATCGAAAGCCTGGTGCTGGCCCGTGCCGTGGGGGCGCACCTGGAGCGCCGCGTGCTGCTGGACGGCCACAAGACGGTGGTGTTCCGGTAATCGGCTTGTCCGGGCGTGACGCGCTGGTTCATGCAGTTCGTCGCGCCGGTCCAAGTGGGCGGTTTGCAATCGCCGCAAGATGCGTCATCGGCAATCCTTGTCCTTACTAGTGGTGCCGGAAAACGCGGGCGTGAATAGATACAAACGTGTCGCTGCGGGTTAAGTGACCGTGCGCCCCCGGCGTGTAAGGTTCGACGCATAACGGACTGGTGCTTTCACACCGGACGCAACGAGATTCCAATCATGGCAATCAGCGTATTCGACCTCCTGAAGATCGGCATCGGCCCCTCCAG
>CBIHQA010000057.1:0-12696 GCA_966211475.1 uncultured Neisseriales bacterium | reverse complement strand
TAAAGGCGGTGCCGTAGCGGCTCTGGTTGTCAGCGACCATCGGCGGCAAATCCAGTTGGCGGACCTTCTCCGGCGTCAGGCACAGGCAGACGATGCCGCTGCAGTCGCGGATCAGCCGCGCCATGGATTCGACGGTCAGCGCATCGGCCGCGACGATCAGGTCGGCTTCGTTTTCCCGGTCGTGGTCATCCAGCAGCAGCACGGGCAGCCCTTGGCGCAAGGCGGACAGGGCCGCCTCGATGCGTTCATCGAGCCGGTTGGCGAAGTAATGGGATAGGGACAGATTGGACATACGGACGCTCCTCGCATCAAGTTGGCGAAAAAGCGCCCCAGGGCAGATGACCATGCCGGCGAGCAGATTCCGGCCAGATGGGAACAGCCGTCTCTTGCATGCCATGCCGACACCGGGCAGGCGCGCCCGAAGGCAGGCCGGTGCCAGTGCGTGACCACCATGGAACGACCGCAAGAGGGCATCCGCCGCTCCTGCGTACGATTCCGTCTTCTCTCATCCGGACTGTGACCGTCGGCCCTGGCATTCGACCAGGTCTGCTGACCCCGCTAACGGCACGATGTATTCGCAGCGGGCGCTCGCGGGCTCAGCGGCCTGTTGCCAGACCGCCCTACCGCCGGTGGGGACTTTCACCCCGCCCTGAAGACGCAGGGGGATTGTAACGGGGTTTTCGGATGTCGGCGCAGGCGGTCCGCTGCCAGCTTGCCCCACGGCGTGAACGGCTCACCCGGGAACCCCGCCGGATGCCCTTTGGTCGATCAGATAGAGGCTTAGCCAGCGGAATCTAGAATCAAAATGCACCCTCTCCCATCCGACAAGGAGGCCGCCATGTTCGATTGGAACGATGTTCGACAACACCTGCGCGGGCACGGCCCCGACGTTCACCTGCTGGACAAACTGCCCTTGCCGGTCGGCCAGGACGCCCGCGTGGAAGAGCTGTGGTGGCTGCTGGGCGCCTTCGACCTGCACCGGCTGGACATGGACCCGACCAGCCTGCGCGACTGGAACGAGGCCGCCGTCGCCGTCCTGGAAGAACGTGCCGGCCGGCCGTTATTGGACGGGCAGCGGGAACTGCTGGAGCCGATCGCCTACTGGCGGCTACTCGCGCATGAAATCAAGCAGGAAATGACGCACTAGCGGAACGCGCCACAGGCACAGTGGCGGCTAGCGTTTGCGGAGACCGAGCAAGGCAGTCAGGCTGCCATAGCTGCCATGGAACAACAGCACATGGGAGGGAAGGTCAAACCAGGAGATGTAGCCGCCGAACTGCGCGGTGACGTACCCCCGAGGGCCGCCGCTGGGATCCAGCACGAGATGCGTGGTCAGTTCGGGCAGTTTGATGCCCAGTTCACCCTTGCGGTACTTGCGCAGGGTGCCTGCCCCCATAGACAACAGCTTTGCCATGACCTGCCGAGTAGAACGATTGCGATGAGATTTGCTGCTTCGCAACATTAAATCAGGGCGACGGACCCTTCTTCAAGAGGACCGAAAACGACAAGGCCCCCGCCGTGGCGAGGGCCTTGTGACGCGGAACCGGGCGGCTTACCAGACGCCCAGGTATTCCAGCATGCCTTCAGCAGCCTGACGGCCTTCGAACACCGCACGCACCACTAGGTCCGCGCCACGCACCTGATCGCCACCCGCGAAGATCTTCGGGTTGGAGGTCTGGTACTTGAACGTCTGCTTTTCCGACGCCAGCGTACGGCCGCGGCTATCGGTCGCGATCTTCTGCGCCTCGAACCAGGAAGCAGCTTCAGCCTGGAAGCCGAAGGCCACGATCACCGCGTCGCAGGGAATCACCTGCTCGGAACCCGGCACGATTTCCGGCGCACGGCGGCCCTTGGCATCCGGCGCGCCCAGACGGGTTTCGGCCACCTTCACGCCCAGCTCGCCGTCAAGATGCACGATTTCCAGCGGCTGGCGGTTCCACAGGAACTCCACGCCTTCTTCCTTGGCGTTGGCCACTTCGCGCTTGGAACCCGGCATGTTGGCTTCGTCGCGGCGGTAGGCACAGATCACCTGCTTGGCGCCCTGGCGGATGGAGGTGCGGTTGCAGTCCATCGCGGTGTCGCCGCCGCCCAGCACCACCACGCGCTTGCCGGCCATGGATTGGTGTTCCTCGCCTTGCGGCAGGGTATCCATGTGCTTGCGGATGTTGTTGATCAGGAAGGGCAGCGCTTCGTACACGCCCGGTAGATCCTCGCCCGGGAAGTCGCCCTTCATGTACTTGTAGGCACCCATGCCCATGAACACCGCGTCGTAGTTGCGCAGCAGTTCCTCGATCGAGATGTCCTTGCCGATCTCGGTGTTCAGGCGGAACTCGACGCCCATGTCTTCCATGATCTGGCGACGGCGGCGGACGATTTCCTTCTCCAGCTTGAACTCCGGGATCCCGAAGGTCAGCAGGCCACCGATTTCTTCGTAGCGGTCGAACACCACCGGCTTCACGCCGTTGCGCACCAGCACGTCGGCACAGCCGAGGCCGGCCGGGCCGGCGCCGATCACGGCGACCTTCTTGCTGGTCCACACCACCTCGGACATGTCCGGACGCCAGCCCTGCTTGTAGGCCTCGTCGGTAATGTACTTCTCGACCGAACCGATCGACACCGCGCCGAAACCGGTCGCCAGCGTACAGGAACCTTCGCACAGACGGTCCTGCGGGCAGACGCGGCCGCAGATTTCCGGCAGCGAATTGGTCTTGTGGCTCATTTCGGCCGCTTCGAACAACTTGCCTTCCTTCACCAGCTGCAGCCAGTTCGGGATGTAGTTGTGAACCGGGCACTCCCACTCGCAGTAGGGGTTGCCACAGGACAGGCAGCGACCCGCCTGCTCCGTAGCCTGGTCCTTGTTCAGCGGCTTGTAGATTTCCCTGAATTCGAGCTTGCGCACTTCCGCCGGGACTTTGTCACCGGGGTGCCGCGGCACGTTCAGGAATTGAAAAACGTCTCCCATCGTATCTCTCCGTCTTCCGCGCTCGGGGACAAGTCACCTACGAGCACAGCGAGGCTCCCTCGCGGGGCGAGGGCGGGGGGAGTGGGGTGATATCAGAGGAGCCTCCGATACCGCTCCACTCTCCAAATCAGCCGGGCTTTGCCCGGCGCCACGTTACAGTCTGATGACCCTAGTCCTTCAGGAGGCTCTCGAGCTTGGCGGCCTTCGGTTTTACCAACCAGAATTTGCCAACCGCGTCGCTGAAGTCATCGAGGATCGCCCGACCGCGTTCCGAGCCGGTCAGTTGAACGTGCTCTTCGATCCGCTCGCGCAGGAACTGGCGAATGTGGCCATAGGCTTCGCCGGTGATCAGCTGAATGTCGACCAGCTCGTTGTTGTAGCGACGAACGATCTTGTCATGCTCGTCGTACACCATCGCGAAGCCACCGGTCATGCCGGCGCCGAAGTTGCCGCCGGTTTCGCCCAGCACGATCACGCAGCCGCCAGTCATGTACTCGCAGCAGTGCTCGCCCACGCCCTCGACGATGGCGAACGCACCGGAGTTACGCACCGCGAAGCGCTCGCCGCCGGTACCCGCCGCGAATAGCTCGCCACCAGTCGCACCGTACAGGCAAGTGTTGCCGACGATCACCGATTCGTGCGCCTTGAAGCCGGATTCCTTGGGCGGGAAGATCACCACGCGGCCGCCGTTCATGCCCTTGCCGACGTAGTCGTTGGCATCGCCTTCCAGCGTCAGGTTCAGGCCGCGGGCGTTCCACACGCCGAAGCTCTGGCCGGCACTACCCTTGAAGCGCACGTGCAACGTGCCGTCCGGCAGGCCCTCGCCGCCGTAGCGGCGCGCGATCTCGCCAGACAGGCGGGCGCCGATCGAGCGGTTGACGTTGCGGATCGGGTAGAACAGCTCCTGGTGGGTCTTGTGCTCCAGCGCCAGGTGCGCGTCCTTCACCATCTGCTCAGCCAGCTCGCCCTTGTCGAAGGACGGGTTGCCTTCCTGCACACAGAAGCGCGGCTCGGAGGCCGGGATGCCGTCCATGCTGACGATGGGCTTGAGGTCCAACTTCTGCTGGCGCTCGGTCTGGCCTTCGATCAGGTCCAGCAGCTCGGTGCGGCCGATCAGCTCGTCAAAGCTGCGGATGCCCAGTTGTGCCATCCACTCGCGCACCTCCTGGGCGATGAAGGTGAAGTAGTTGATCACCATCTCCGGCAGGCCGATGAAGTGCTTGGAACGCAGCTTCAGCTCTTGCGTGGCCACGCCGGTCGCGCAGTTGTTCAGGTGGCAGATGCGCAGGTATTTGCAGCCCAGCGCCACCATCGGGCCAGTGCCGAAGCCGAAGCTCTCGGCGCCCAGGATCGCGGCCTTCACCACGTCCAGGCCGGTCTTCAGGCCGCCGTCGGTCTGCACCCGCACCCGGCCGCGCAGGCCGTTGGCGCGCAGCACCTGCTGAGTTTCGGACAGGCCGAGTTCCCACGGGCTGCCAGCATACTTGACCGAGGTCAGCGGCGACGCACCGGTACCACCG
This sequence comes from uncultured Neisseriales bacterium, assembly GCA_966211475.1. Classification (GTDB taxonomy): domain Bacteria; phylum Pseudomonadota; class Gammaproteobacteria; order Burkholderiales; family Leeiaceae; genus Leeia. The sequence continues at coordinate 8,214 of CBIHQA010000057.1, read as the reverse complement.
TCGTAACCGGCGATGGTGATGAAGTCGGCGTAAGCCTTGGCCACGCCGGCGGCCACCGTGCCGACGCCCGGCTCGGCCACCAGCTTCACCGACACCAACGCAGCCGGATTCACCTGCTTCAGGTCGAAGATCAGCTGAGCCAGGTCTTCGATCGAGTAGATGTCGTGGTGCGGCGGCGGCGAGATCAGCGGGATGCCCGGCTTGGAGCAGCGCAGGCGGGCGATCAGCGGGCTGACCTTGTCACCCGGCAGCTGGCCACCTTCGCCCGGCTTGGCGCCCTGGGCGATCTTGATCTGCAGCACTTCGGCATTGACCAGGTAGGCCGGCGTGACGCCGAAGCGCCCGGTCGCGACCTGCTTGATCTTGGACATCTTGACCGTGCCGTAGCGGGCCGGGTCTTCACCGCCCTCGCCGGAGTTCGAGCGGCCACCGATACGGTTCATCGCCTCGGCCAGCGCCTCGTGCGCTTCCGGCGACAACGCGCCCAGCGACATGCCGGCGGAGTCGAAGCGGCGGCGGATGGACTCAACCGATTCCACTTCATCGATGGAGATCGGGTTACCGGCCTTCAGCTTCATCAGGTCGCGGATCATCGCGACCGGGCGGTCGTTCACCAGGTCGGCGTACTTCTTGTAGGCCTCGTAGTCTTCGTTCTGGACCGCCTTCTGCAGCCAGGACACCACGTCCGGGTTGTAGGCGTGGTATTCCTCGCCGTGCACATACTTCAGCAGGCCGCCCTGCTGGATCGGGCGCATCGGGTTCCAGGCAAGGCGCGACAGCGCCTGCATGTCGGTCTCGAAGTCCACGAAGTCCGCGCCGCCGATGCGACTGACGGTGTTCGGGAAGCAACGCTCGCTCACCGCCTCGGACAGGCCGATGGCTTCGAACAGGCCGGCACCGCGATAGCTGGCGATGGTGGAGATACCCATCTTCGACAGCACCTTCAGCAGGCCCTTGTTGATGCCCTTGCGGTAGTGCGCCAGCAGGTCGTTGATGTTGCCGGACAGCTGACCGGACGCCAGCAGCTCCTGCACCGTCTGGTAGGCCAGGTACGGGTAGACGGCCGACGCGCCCATGCCGATCAGGCAGGCGAACTGGTGCGGATCGCGCGCGGTGGCGGTCTCGACCACCAGGTTGGTCTGCGTGCGCAGGCCGGCGTCGATCAACGCATAGTGGGTGGCGCCCACGGCGAACAGCGCGTGGATCGGCAGCCGTTCCTTCTTCAAGCCGCGGTCGGACAGCACCATGATGATGCCGCCCTTCTTCGCCGCCGCCACCACCTGCTCGGCCAGGTCGTCCAGCGCTTGCTGGAGCGACTTTTCCTGCGGGTTGTAGCTCAGGTCGAAGGTGACGGCCTTGTAGTTCGGGTCGGTCTGGCTGGTCAGCGCCACGTACTTGGCGTGGCTCAGCACCGGCGAGCGGATTTCCAGGCGCTTGGCGTGGTCCGGGCTCTGCTCGAACACATTGCGCTCGGGGCCGAACACGGTGTTCAGCGACATCACCACCGCTTCGCGGATCGGGTCGATCGGCGGGTTGGTCACCTGAGCGAACTGCTGGCGCAGGTAGTCGAACGGGGTACGCACGCGCTGCGACAGCACCGCCATCGGGGTGTCGTCGCCCATCGAGCCGACCGCTTCCTGGCCGTCGTCGGCCAGCACGCGGATCACCTGATCGCGCTCTTCGAAGCTCAGTTGGAACTGCTTTTGATAGGTCACCAGCTCCTTGGCGTCCATCACCGGACCCAGGCCGTCTTCGTCCAGCGCGGTTTCGATGTAGCGGGCGTTCTGCTTGACCCACTGGCGGAACGGCGCGGATTCCTTGATGCGGTTGTCGATGTCGGTGCTGGTCAGCAGCTCGCCGTTATCGAGGTCGGCAGCGAAGATCTGGCCAGGGCGCACGCGGCCCTTGGTCACCACGTCATCCGGCGCATACGGCCACACGCCGACTTCCGACGAGATGGTCAGATGACGGTCCTTGGTCACCACGTAGCGGGCCGGGCGCAGGCCGTTGCGGTCCAGCATGCAGGCGGCGTAGCGGCCATCGGTCAGCACGATGCCGGCGGGGCCGTCCCACGGCTCCATCTGCATCGCGGTGTATTCGTAATAGGCGCGCAGGTCCTTGTCCATCGACTCCACGTTCTGCCATGCCGGCGGCACCATCAGGCGCAGCGCACGGAACAGCGGAATGCCGCCCATGACCAGCGTTTCCAGGTGGTTGTCCATGGACATGGAGTCCGACCCGGTGTGGTCGACGATCGGCGTGATCTCGTCGATGGGGATGTACTGCGACTTCATCACCTTTTCGCGGGAACGCGACCAGGCGCGGTTACCGGCGATGGTGTTGATTTCACCGTTGTGGGCCAGCATGCGGAAGGGCTGCGCCAGCTTCCATTGCGGCCAGGTGTTGGTGGAGAAGCGCTGGTGGAACACGGCGAGCGAGGACAGGAAACGCTCGTCCTGCAGATCCGGGTAGAACACCGGCAGGTTCTCGGGGGTGACCAGGCCCTTGTAGCCGATTACGCGACAGGACAGCGTCGGCACGTAGAAGTGCTCGTCCGCCTTGCCCGCGGCCTTTTCGGCCTTGCGACGGCCGACGAACAGACGACGCTCGAAGGTCTCCTCGCTCATGGTGGCCGGGCAGTTGACGAACACCTGCTCGATCTTGGGCAGCGTCTGGCGGGCGTATTCACCGCAGGCATCCACATTGACCGGCACTTCGCGGAAACCGACCACCATCAGGCCCTGGGCCTCCAGTTCGGCCTTGAGGATGGCGCGCGAATCGTTGCCAATGGCGGGATCCGGGCTCAGGAACACCAGGCCGGCCGCATAATTGTCGGCCAGCGGAAAACCACAGGCGCCGGCCACTTCACGCAGGAAGGCGCTCGGTTTCTTGAAGAGCAGGCCGCAGCCGTCGCCCGACTTGCCGTCGGCCGCCACCGCACCGCGGTGAGTCAGGCGACCCAGCGAGTCGATCGCGGTCTTGACCAGCCAGTGGCTCGGTTGGTTGTCCAGGTTGGCAATCAGGCCGAAGCCACAGCTATCCTGCTCGAAATGACGGCGGTACAGCGTACCGTCCAGCCAGCGCTGTCTATCCATTGTTCCCCTCGTTCCGGTATCGGCGTCAATCTGCTGCGCACCCCAATCCCGGCGCTGCGATGCTCGCCGTACATCAGTACGGCTGCGCTTCTCGCACCAGGCTTGGGCCGCTCGCGACGATTGCCGCTCGATCCCGCTTTCTTGCTCGACTTCGTAACAGACACTTTCGGACCGAAGCCGCGCCTGCTTCGCGGCGGATTGGCGCCGTCTTGCAGCCCCTGCGCGGGGAATCGGTTCGGAAAATGCCCTGGTATTCCGGGTTCGGGGGGCCCCGCCCGCGACACCTTCGACGGGCCTTGCGGCCCGGGAGAACGAATGACGTGGAACGGCACCCGACCAGCTCGGCTTCACGCTGTTGTCTTCGCGCCGCGCCGACCTGCGTCCATCTGGCTTTTGGCCAGTCACTTCGCAGGCGCGGGCGACGGTCACCCGTGTATGTATAGCGTCTGCCGCAGCGTCGGGAGAAACCAAGGAGCCAGAGACAACAAGGGCCGGGACATCGCAGCGGACGCGGATCGCGCGTACTTCGCTGGGTGGCCCGGCCGATGGCGTTACGGCTCGGTGGATTCCCTCAAAAACGCCGGGAAAGGGTTTGATTGTAGGCAGGAATGGCAAAGCGGCGCAATTGCTTTTTTGCAGCGCAATAGACTTTATAAATCAGTTACTTATGACTTTTGTGACAGCTGTATCGCTGTGCGGAACGTAGTTTTGCTACGGCAATCCGGTCAGAAATGCGACACGTTGGTATGGCGGATGGACGCAGAACTTGAATCCGGCAACCCACGGCGCATGGAACGGAATGATGGGGTAATACATCTGCATTATTTATACAGCATTTCACCTTGGCTACGATGGCGCCACCTGTGACGAGATACCAAACGCGCAGGCAGGTTTCCGCCCTGTACGGGCCCGGACGGCACACATCCGACACGTCCGGCATTGCCAACGATCCAAAGGAGTGAAGTCATGAGCAGTCCCAATCTGACGGTCGGCGTCGAGCCGCTGGAATCCGGTTCGGTCGTCTACCTGTCGCTTGCACCGAGCACGGCCAATGGCAGCCCCAGCGGGCAGATCGCGCTGAAGCTGGCACTGATGAACAACGAAGCCAAGCAGGTGCAGGTCAACCAACTGGCCATCTCCTTCATCGGGTCGCCAAACGTGGCCGGCAGCACCATCGCGATGGACCTCAACATCCCGGCCGGCAAGCTGGCGAGCTGGTTCTTCCAGCCGGCCAACAACATCACCGTGCCGGTGCCCGCCCCTGGCCAGATCCGCATCAGCCTGTCCTGCACCGGCTACACCGACCCGGTAGTGGTTACCCTGCCGCTCAAGCCGCACCTCAGCCCGGTTGCGGGCGGCAGCTACAACGTCCCGGCCAAGGCCGGCGACCTGCGCGTGGGCGAATACTGGACCGGCAAGAGCGAAAGCCATGCCTCGGCCGGCGACGGTGGCCAGCTATTCGCCTACGACATGGGCGTGATGGCGTTCGACACCACGACCAAGCAATGGTCGCAGACCCTGCCGGGCAAGGATGGCAGCAAGAACGACCATTACCGCATCTGGGGCAAGCCCATCTATGCGGCGGCCGACGGCACCGTGGTGGACTTCAAGAACGACATGCCGTCGAACGACAAGATGGGTACCCAGACCCCGACGCCCAACCCGGTGGAAGGCAACCACTTCTACCTGCAGCATGGCGATGAACTGATGCTGTACGCCCATATGCAGCCGGGCTCGCTGAACGCCAATCTGATGGTCAAGGGCGCGGTGGTGAAGCAGGGGGATTTCCTCGGCCTCGCCGGCAACTCCGGCAACTCGACCAATCCTCATCTGCACGTCCATGTGATCCAGGCGACCAAACCCTGGGCCGGACCGCTACGTCCCCTGCCGTTCCGCAACCTGTACGTGATCGACCGCGCCGCGCTGACGCCGCCGAACCCGGACGGCCCGTGGGTGAAGGCGGAAGACCAGGGGCTGCCGAACGTCGCCGCCGCCGTCTGGCCGGCCGCCACCAAGCCCGCCTGGTATCCGCCGGGCTGGGCAGAGCTGGCCCGCCATGGCGTGCCGGAATCCAGCTACCAGACCGAGTTCGACCATATCGTCAGCTCCGGCTACCGGCTGGTGTGGATCGACGGCTACGACGTGAACGGCAAGACCTTCTTCAACGTGATCTTCCGTCCGGCAGATGGCACGCCATGGGTCGCCCGACACGGTCTGGACGGCGCCCAGTACCAGCAGGAATTCGATCACTGGACGCAGCAGGGCTACCGCCTGGCACATATCGAGAGCTACCTGAGCAACGGCCATGTGCGCTATGCGCCGATCTTCGTCAAATCCGCCGGGCCGGCCTGGGTGGCTTACCACGGTCGCACGGCAGACCAGCACCAGCAGCAGTTCAACCAGTTGACGGCGGATGGCTTCCGGCCGGTCAATGTGGCGGCCGTGTCGCCATCGGGCATCCGCACCTATGCCGCCTTGTACGAAAAGCGGGATGTCGGCAGCTTCTTCCTGAAGAGCTTCATGACGCCTGCCGAGTATCAGACGCAGTTCGACGACAACGTCCAGGCCGGGCGGAAACTGGTGTACCTCAATGCCTATACGCACCAGGGGGCGCCGCGCATCATCGCCATCTGGAACGAACACGGCGCGACCCCGTTCGTGGCCCGTCACGGATTGAGCAGCGCGCAGTATCAGGCAGAGTTCGACAAGCATCTTGCCGAGGGTTTCCTGACCCATGCCGTGACCGGCTATGAAGAAGGAGATCAGGCGCGCTTCGCGGCGCTGTGGAGCAAGTAGGCTTGATGCCATCCCAGCAAGCAGCGCCCCGCCATCCGGCGGGGCGTTTCTCTTTGAGGGACGATCAACCCGATTGGCGGGTTAAGGCGACGCGCAGCTCGACCTTGTTGTGTACATCCAGCTTGCGGAAGGCGGACGCGAGATGCACCCGTGCCGTTGCGGGCGCCATGCCGAGTTGGCGGGCAACCGCCTTGTAGCTGGCACCATCCGCATAAGCCCTGGCGACCTCATACTCCCGGGCGGAGAGCAGCGGACTCATGAAGGTGCCGCAAGGCGGCGTATCCGGGGCAAAACCAGATTCCTCCACAACAGCCGGCCTGCGCAAGGCCAGCGTCACCAGCATCAGCTGGATCATGGCGGCGGCGCGCTGGACCTCTTCGGCGGAAAACGGTTGGGCCGCGTCCTCGCGGTAGAGGGTCATCCAGCTCACCGCCTCGCCGGGCAATGCGCGGGCACCGGCGAGGATCAATTGCCCGATGCAGTACTGACGCAGATATTCGCGAACCGGCTCCTGCTGCTGCCCACGGTAGGCCTGCTCGACCAGCACATGCTGGGGCTGGAAGGGATTGGCCAGGAATTGCCGGGACACCGGGTCCAGATGCGCGACGCGGAGATAGTCCCGGATCAGTTCAGGCGACCGGCCCTCGACCAGCACATCCTCGAATGCGACCGGGGCCTGATCGCCGGGCGTGCCCTGCCCCCACACGGCGCCGTCGAATCCGAACTCGGCATTCAGCCAAGCCAGCGCGGAGCGCTGGAATTCCTCATTGGTCCCGTGGAGCGCGGCATCGACGTAGCGCTTGCCGTTGAGAGGGTCTAACTGGTGGCCCATGGCATTCGGGCCATCCTTGTCGGGCGGCCCGCTTTAGAACAAAGTCATTTCATTCTATGCCAAGGGAATTGAATCGCAAGGCCGACAATCGCCGGCCCGGATTGTCCCGTTCCGGACCGAATGACGGCGATCAATCAGCCAGCCAGTCTCGCGCGGTCAGGAAGTCGGACAGCAGCCGGGCTTCGGGCGATCCGGCTTCGGGCTGATAGTCGTAGCGCCAGGCCACCAGCGGCGGCATGGACAGCAGGATGGATTCGGTGCGACCGCCAGACTGCAGGCCGAACAGGGTGCCGCGGTCGAACACCAGGTTGAATTCAACATAGCGGCCACGACGGTAAAGCTGCCAGTCACGCTCGCGCTCGTCAGCCTGCAGACCACGCCGACGCTCGACCACGGGCAGGTAGGCCGTCAGGAAGGCATCACCCACCGCGCGCAACAGGGCAAAGCTGCCCTCGAAGCCAAGTTCGCTGAAGTCGTCGAAGAACAACCCGCCGATACCACGTGGCTCTTGCCGGTGCTTCAGGTAGAAATATGCGTCGCACTGACGCTTGAAGCGCGGGTACAAGGCCTCGCCGAACGGCGCGACGGCGTCGTGGCAGACGCGGTGGAAGTGCACCGCATCCTCCTCGAAACCGTAGTAAGGCGTCAGGTCCATGCCGCCGCCAAACCACCAGACATCGTCGCTCTCGCCGGTCGGATCGATGGCGCGGAACATCCGCACATTCAGGTGCACGGTCGGGCAATAGGGGTTGCGCGGGTGCAGCACCAGCGACACGCCCATGGCCTCGAAACCGCGACCAGCCAACTCCGGCCGACTGGCAGAAGCCGACGGCGGCAACTGCCCGCCATGGACGTGGGAGAACAGCACGCCGCCGCGCTCGAAGAAATCGCCGCCCTCGATCAGGCAGCTGACACCGCCCCCTCCTTCCGGCCGCACCCACTCATCGCGGCGGAACGGCTGACCGTCGAAGGCGGACAACCCTTCGACGATGCGGCGCTGCAGGTCGAGCAGGTAGGTTTTGACGGCGGGGGCATCCATGGGGGAACTCCGGCGGAGGGTGGCGATGACCACCTTCCGGCAAGGGTGATAGATACGTCAGGGGATGGCCGCAAGCCGGCGCATAGCACCAGCTTGCGGCAGCAGCGTGGTTTACGCCTTCACCAGCGCGATCAGCTTCTCAAACGCCTCATCGAACAGCTTCAGCCCTTCGGTCTGCAGTTGCTCGCCCAGCGCGGTGAGGTCGACGCCCAGCGCCTTGAACTCAGCCAATTGCTGCTTGGCCACATCGGCATCCTTGGTCAGCGTAGCAGCCGCCTCACCGTGGTCGGCGAACTTCGCCAACGTCGCATCCGGCACGGTATTGACCGTATCCGGGCCGATCAACTGCTCGACGTATAGCACGTCCGAGTAAGCCAGGTTCTTGGTACCGGTACTCGCCCATAGGCAGCTTTGCGGACGGGCGCCGGCCGCCTTCAACGCGGCAAAGCGCG
>CBIHQA010000056.1:0-12759 GCA_966211475.1 uncultured Neisseriales bacterium | reverse complement strand
CCGGCAGGCTGGACAGGTCGGCGGCGGCGCGGTTCTTCTTCAGCTCGCCACCCTCCACCACCACGAAGCTCGGGCAGAAGCCGTTCAAGCAGGAGTAGTCCTTGTTGCAGGAGGACTGGTCGATCTTGCGCTTGCGGCCGAGTTCGGTTTCCACCGGCAGCACCGACAGGCAACCAGACTTCTGGCTGCAATCTCCGCAGCCTTCGCAGACCTTCTCGTTGATGAACACGCGCTTGTTCGGGTCCGGAAACTCCTTGCGCTTGCGGCGGCGGCGCTTCTCGGCGGCACAGGTCTGATCGTGGATCAGGATGGTCACGCCAGCGGTTTCGCGCAGTTCCTTCTGCAGTCGGTCGAGTTCGGAGCGGTGGAACACTTCCGTGCCAGCGGCCAGGTTGACCGCACCCTTGTACTTATCCGGGTCATCCGAGGTGATGACGATACGCTTCACGCCTTCGGCGGCGAGCTGGCGCGTGATCATCGGCACGTCGAGGTAGCCATCCACATGCTGGCCGCCGGTCATGGCGACCGCATCGTTGTAGAGGATCTTGTAGGTGATGTTCACCTTGCCGGCGATGGCAGCCCGGATCGCCATCAGGCCAGAGTGGAAATAGGTGCCGTCGCCCAGGTTGGCGAACACATGCTGGCGCTCGGTGAACGGCGCCTGGCCGATCCAGGTGACGCCCTCGCCGCCCATTTGGGTGAAGGTCTTGGTGTGCGGCTCGATCCAGGTCGCCATGTAGTGGCAGCCGATACCAGCCAGCGCATAGCTGCCGTCCGGCACCTTGGTCGAGGTGTTGTGCGGGCAGCCGGAGCAGTAATGCGGCACGCGGGCGATGGATTCGCGCGGCTTCACCAGCTGGTTTTCCTTCTCGTTGTAGAAGGCCAGGCGCTGGCGAATGATTTCGGAATCGTAGAAGCGGGCAATGCGGCTGGCGATCGCACGGGCGATCATGGCCGGAGTCAGTTCGCCGGCAGCCGGCAGCAGCCATGCGCCGTGCGGGACTTCCCACTCGCCCTTCTCGCTGAACTTGCCAACCACGCGGGGGCGCACGTCCTCGCGCCAGTTGTAGAGCTGTTCCTTGAGCTGGTACTCGATGATCTGGCGCTTTTCCTCGACCACCAGGATTTCTTCCAGCCCTTCGGCGAACTTGTGGATGCCGTCGGCTTCCAGCGGCCAGGACATGCCGACCTTGTAGATGCGCAGGCCGATGTCGGCGGCCAGCTTTTCGTCGATGCCCAGGTCGTCCAGCGCCTGCATCACATCGAGGTAAGACTTGCCGGTGGTGACAATGCCCAGCTTGGCGCGCGGGCTGTCGATCACCACACGATTCAGGTTGTTGGCGCGGGCGTAGGCCAGCGCGGCATACAGGCGGTGGTGCAACAGGCGCTCTTCCTGCGCCAGCGGCGGGTCCGGCCAGCGGATGTTGAGGCCGCCCTCGGGGATCTCGATGTCGGTCGGGATATTAATCGTGACGCGATACGGGTCCAGATCCACCACGGCGGAGCTTTCCACCGTATCGGTGATCGCCTTCATCGACACCCAGCAGCCGCAGTAGCGGCTCATCGCCCAGCCGTGCAGGCCGAAATCGAGGAATTCCTGCACGCCGGACGGGTTCAGCACCGGGATCATCGAGGCCGACAGGATGTGGTCGGACTGGTGCGGAAAGGTGGAGGACTTGGCCGCATGGTCGTCACCCGCGATCACCAGCACGCCGCCGTTCGCGCTGGAGCCGGCGGCGTTGCCGTGCTTGAGCACGTCGCCGCTGCGGTCCACGCCCGGGCCCTTGCCGTACCACATGGCGAACACGCCGTCGTACTTGGCGCCGGGGAACAGGCCGACCTGCTGGGTGCCCCAGACGGAGGTGGCGGCGAGGTCCTCGTTGACGCCGGGCACGAACTTCACGTTGTGCTTTTCGAGGTACTTCTGCGCCTTCCACATCGCCTGGTCGACGCTGCCGAGCGGCGATCCGCGGTATCCGGAGACGAAGCCGGCGGTGTTCATCCCGGTCTTGGCGTCGCGCATCTGCTGCATCATCGGCAGGCGCACCAAGGCCTGGATGCCCGTCATGAAGGCGTGGCCGGTTTCCAGCGTGTATTTGTCGTCGAGGGAAAGCTGCCGGTTGGGCAGAACGGCGTCCATGCGTGTCTTCCTCAAAAATCGTGTCTTCAAGGGGCCTCGCCATTGCCACGGCGGGCGGAGCAGCGAGGGCGAGTGCCAGGGATTGTGTCCCCGGTCCCGTGGGCGGCGGATAGGCGCTGCCCTTGCCTTTTTCTTATTATGGACCGAAACGATACGTAACGTTTACGTAAACGTCAATCATGCGTGCATATCGTTTCCGGCGATGCTGCTTCGACTAGACAGAAGCGTGGGAATTCAAGGCAGCGGGGTTATTCGGCATCCGGCAGGCATCAACCAGAGACAAACGGCTTCGCCGCATGGAAATTGGGCTTGCCGGGCGCAAAACGCACTACCTATGATGAACGAGCACGCCCCAAGTATTGATTCAGGAACGGCGGAATGAATCTCGAGCAAGTGTTTGCCAAGACCCACCTGTTGCCCACGATCCCGCGTGTCGTGCAGGAGCTGATCGACAGCTTCGGACAAGACGACATCGACATCGGTGGCATCGCCAAGAAGCTGTCCGTTGACCAGGTACTGACAGCCAAGGTGCTGCGGCTGGCCAATTCCGCGCACTACGGGGCAACGCGACAGATCGGCTCGGTGGATGAGGCGGTGGTGGTGCTGGGCTTCAACAGCTTGCGGACCCTGGTGATCGCAACCGGGATCTCCGGCAGCTTCGTGGCGCTGAACGGCCTGGATCGCGAGCAGTTCTGGCGCCATAGCCTGCATGCCGCGTCGATCTCCCGCTGGCTGGCAGGGCGCTGCACGCCACGGCTGAATTCAGAGCTGGCCTTTACCGCCGCGCTGATGCACGGCATCGGTCAATTGTTGCTGCACCTGGTGTTTCCGGAGGAATCCGCCCGCCTGCAGCGCCTCCCCCTCTCCTCTCGCGTGGCAGAGCGGCAGGAAGTCGAGCAGACCGCCTTGGGCCTGGATCACTGCCAGGTCGGGGCCGAACTGGCACGGCGCTGGAATTTTCCGGAAGACATCGTGCGGGCCATTGCTCAGTACGCCAAGCCGCAGGCCTTCCGCCCGCTCAACCCGTATGCGGTGGTGACCCACCTGGGCGTCTATATCGCCAATGTGTTCGAAAGTGGTGGTTCGTCCGACGACCTGAAGGAAAACTATCCCGCTGAGGTGTGCGATCCGTTCGGGCTGGGGGTCGACAAGATCGCGGCAGCCTGGGAGGAGCTGCACGCGCTCAGTCAGGCGTTGGACGGAATGTTATAGCGCGGATGTTGTAGCACCATGCTGGCGTTTTCAGTCGCGCGCCGGCCGAACCGGCGTCGCATCCTCCGGGCCGACCGGCCTCACCTCATAACGCTGACGATGCCCGCCGGAAGCAAGCCGTGCTGCTTCGGCCTCGGCTGCCGCGCGATCTGCGTAGTGCCCGACCAGATACCCGTTGCAGTTGTCGTCCCAGCGCCAGAGTGCCCAGCCGAGGTCATCCGGCCCGCAGGCCGGATCGCTCAGGCCACTTCCCATCCCCGCACCCGGCTCACCGCTTCGCGCCAGCGGGCCATCCGGGCCTCGGCTTCGTCTCGCGACATGGCAGGCTGGAACACGCGGTCCACCTTCCACTGCGCGGACAGTTCCTCGATGCTGTGCCAAACCCCGACCGCCAGCCCTGCCAGGTAGGCAGCACCCAGCGCAGTGGTTTCCAGCACCTTGGGGCGGATCACCGGAATACCCAGCAGATCGGCCTGGAATTGCAGCAGCAGATTGTTGGCCGCCGCCCCGCCATCGACCCGCAGCTCACGCAACGGTTCGGCCGCGTCGGCCTGCATGGCAAACAACAGCTCGGCTGACTGAAAGGCAATGGATTCCAGCGCGGCACGGGCGATATGGGCGACCGTGGTGCCACGCGACAGGCCCATCACGCCGCCCCGGGCGTACGGATCCCAGTACGGCGCCCCCAGGCCGGTGAAGGCCGGCACGAAATAGACGCCGTCGCTGTCCTGCACGCTGGCCGCCAGCGACTCCACTTCGCCCGATGCCTGGATGGCTTTCAGGCCATCGCGCAGCCACTGCACCACGGCGCCGCCGACGAACACGCTGCCTTCCAGCGCGAAACGCGGCGCGCCCGGCTGTTGCGCAGCAGCCGTAGTCAGTAAGCCGTTGCGCGACGTACGCGCGGTGGAGCCGGTCTGCAGCAGCATGAAGCAGCCGGTGCCGTAGGTGTTCTTGGCCATGCCGGGTTCGAAGCAGCTCTGCCCGAACAGGGCGGACTGCTGGTCGCCCGCGATGCCGGCGATTGGCACGGCCGCGCCGAACAGGGCAGAATCGGTTTCGCCATAGACTTCGCTGGATGGACGCACCTCCGGCAGGACCGCACGCGGCACCTGCAGGATGGCCAGCAGTTCGTCGTCCCAACGCTGGCGATGGATATCGAACATCAGGGTGCGCGAAGCATTGCTGACGTCGGTCACATGCAGGCGGCCGCCGGACAATTTCCAGGCAAGCCAGCTGTCGACGGTACCGAAGGCCAGTTCGCCCGCCTCTGCCCTGGCGCGGGCACCCGGCACCTTATCGAGAATCCACGACAGCTTGGTGCCGGAAAAATACGGGTCCAGCAGCAAACCGGTGCGTTCGCGGAAGGCTGACTCATGGCCCGCCGCCTTCAGCGCTGCACAGCGCTCGGCGGTGCGGCGATCCTGCCAGACGATGGCGTGATGGATGGGCTGGCCGGTCTTGCGGTCCCACACCACGGTGGTTTCGCGCTGGTTGGTGATGCCGATGGCAGCCACCTGACGGGCCTCCACACCGGCTTTTTGCAGCACCTCGCGTACGGTCGCGAGCTGACTGTCCCAGATCTCGTCGGCGTCGTGCTCGACCCAACCGGTCTGGGGGAATATCTGGCGGAACTCGCGTTGCGCGCTGGCGCACAGGTGTCCGTCGGCATCGAACAGGATGGCGCGGGAGCTGGTGGTGCCCTGGTCGAGAGCGAGCAGATAGGCCATACGAGTGTCTCCGAATCGCTTGTTTTGGACGGCGTTCTGGTTTTACGCGTCCCAATCTAGTCCGCCGATGGAATAGGCGCAACAGGCCGGCGAACGGTCTGACAGGTGTGCTCGTTGTCAGCACCTGCCTTCAATATCCAGAAAATAGGCCGGCTTGCGCCGGCCCCAATAGGAGGAGAGAGAACACCTTTGCGGCCACGGCCCGGGCGAGCCGGGGCGCAACGGTTTTACCGCACGCGGCCTTCCTTCCAGGCCTCGAGCAGCTTTTCGTAGGGCACGGTTTCACCCTTCGGCTTTTCATTTGCCAGCTTCGGCCACGGAGCGGTCTTCATGGCTTCCCACTTGGCCGGATCGGTCGGCTCGTTCAGCTTCGGCGCGCAATGCTTCATGCCGGCGCGTTGCAGACGGGACATCACCTTGTCCATTTCGTCAGCCAGGTTGTCCATCGCGGCCTGCGGGGTCTTCTCGCCGGTCACGGCGGTGGCAACGTTCTTCCACCACAGTTGGGCCAGCTTCGGATAGTCAGGCACGTTGGTACCGGTCGGGGTCCATGCCACGCGGGCCGGGCTGCGGTAGAACTCGATCAAGCCGCCGTACTTCGCCGCGTTCTGCGTGAAGTAGTCGCTGTGGATGTCGGAGTCGCGGATGAAGGTCAGGCCTTCGATCGACTTCTTCAGCGAGACGGTCTTCGAATCCACGAACTGGGCGTACAGCCAGGCAGCCTGACGACGCGGCAGCGGCGTGGAGTTGAAGAAGGTCCACGAACCCACGTCCTGGTAGCCGTTCTGCATGCCGTCCTTCCAGTACGGGCCATGCGGGCCAGGGGCCATGCGCCACTTCGGCGAGCCATCCTTGTTCACCACCGGCAGGCTGGGGTTGGACAGCGACTTGGTGAAGGCGGTGTACCAGAACACCTGCTGGGCGATGTTGCCTTGACCCGGCACCGGACCGGCTTCGGAGAAGGTCATGCCGGTCGCTTGCGGCGGGGCATACTTCTTCATCCAGTCGACGTACTTGGTCAGCGCGTAGACCGCAGCCGGGCTGTTGGTGGCGCCACCGCGGGACATGGAAGCGCCCACCGGGGTGCACTTGTCGTCGGCGACGCGGATACCCCACTCGTCAACCGGCAGGCCGTTCGGCGTACCGATGGAAGCGGAACCGGCCATCGACAGCCAGGCATCGGTAAAGCGCCAGCCCAGCGACGGGTCCTTCTTGCCGTAGTCCATGTGGCCATAGACGCGCACGCCGTCGATGTTCTTCACGTCGTTCGAGAAGAAGTTGGCGATATCTTCATAGGCGGACCAGTTCACCGGCACGCCCAGGTCGTAGCCGTACTTGTCCTTGAACTTCTTCTGCAGGTCCGGGCGGGCGAACCAGTCAGCGCGGAACCAGTACAGGTTGGCGAACTGCTGGTCGGGCAGCTGATACAGCTTGCCGTCCGGCGCGGTGGTGAACTTCAGGCCGATGAAATCCTTCAGGTCGAGACCCGGGTTGGTGAAGTCTTTGCCGTCGCCCTTCATGAAGTCGGTCAGCGGCACGACCTGGCCGTAGCGGTAGTGGGTACCGATCAGGTCGGAGTCGGAGATCCAGCCGTCGTAGATGTTCTTGCCGGACTGCATCTGGGTCTGCAGTTTTTCGACGACGTCACCTTCCTGGATGATGTCGTGCTTCACCTTGATGCCGGTGATTTCTTCGAAGGCCTTGGCCAGCGTCTTGGACTCGTACACGTGGGTGTCGATGGTCTCGGACACCACATTGACCTCGGTAATGCCTTGCTTCTTCAGCTTGTCGGCGGCGGCAATGAACCACTTCAGTTCATCGAGCTGCTGTTGCTTGTTCAAGGTACTCGGCTGGAATTCCTTGTCGATCCACTTCTGTGCCGCGGCTACGTCGGCGAAAGCTGCGGGAGCCGAAAGGCTCGCCAGCAAGGCCAGCGTCATGGTCTTCAACTTCACGAGCATCTCCTTTGAAAAACCTTCCGTTATTTCCTTGTTCGCCGCGTTGCCCCGGAAGGTCGGGCCACGCACCGCGCCTTGAACCGCACGTGTTGAACCGGTGTGGCTCAGCCCCAGCGGAGAATCAGCGCCAGCACCACAAACCCGATGCTGGTTCCGTACCACTGGTTAAGGTCCGTCAGGCCCGCCCACGCCAGATTGACGTAAGCGGACGTCAGCAAGCCGATGAAAAGCCGGTCGCCGCGGGTGGTGGTCAGCGGCAGGAAACCCCGCCGCGGCACCGTCGGCCGCAGGATCTGCAGCACCGTCATCACCGCCAGCATCACCGCCACGCTGATGAAGAAAATCGCTACCGGCTGGCTCCAAGCCATCCAGTCGAACAAGCCTTGTCCTTGTTGAGCATCCATCTCTCGTCTCCAAATTTTCCGAGCCAAACCTCACGAACCCTGTGAGGCCCCTCGCCTCAGGCGAGGGCGGGGGGAGTGGGTGAAATCAGAGAAGCAGCCGATGCACCGCCATCTCCCGAATCAGTCGGGCTTTGCCCGACGCCCACCCTCCCGCTCAACGTTCTCCGCAGCGGCTGCTTATACGCGGCCCATCGCGAAACCCTTCGCGATGTAGTTCCGCACGAACCAGATCACGATCGCGCCCGGCACGATGGTCAGCACCCCGGCCGCCGCCAGTACACCCCAGTCCATCCCCGCCGCACTCACCGTGCGGGTCATCACCGCCGCAATCGGCTTGGCGTTGACCGAGGTCAGCGTGCGGGCCAGCAACAGCTCCACCCAGCTGAACATGAAGCAGAAGAAGGCGGTCACCCCAATGCCGGCACCGATCAGCGGTGTGAAGATGCGCACGAAGAAGCGCGGGAAGCTGTAGCCGTCGATGTAGGCCGTCTCGTCGATCTCACGCGGGATGCCGGACATGAAGCCTTCCAGGATCCACACCGCCAGCGGCACGTTGAACAGCATGTGGGCCAGCGCCACCGCGATGTGCTTGTCGAACAGGCCGATGCTCGAATACAGCTGGAAGAACGGCAGCAGGAACACCGCGGGCGGGCTCATCCGGTTGGTCAGCAGCCAGAAGAACAGGTGCTTGTCGCCCAGGAACTCATACCGCGAGAACGCATACGCCGCCGGCAGCGCCACCCCCACCGACAGCACGGTGTTGATCGCCACGTAGATCAGCGAGTTGATGTAGCCGCTGTACCAGGATTCGTCGGTAAAGATCAGCTTGTAGTTGTCGAAGGTCAGCGCATGCGGGAACAGGGTGAAGGCGCCAACGATCTCTTCGTTGGTCTTCAGCGACATGTTCAGCATCCAGTAGATCGGCAGCAGTGCGAACAGCAGGTACAGCATCAGGCCGAAGGTTTTCTTGTTCATGGTCATTCCTTGCTTGCTGAACTCGTGAAAGAAGTCGTAGCGAGCGGTTCGAGATTGGTTCGAGAAGCGCAGCCGTACGTGAGTACGGTGAGCATCGCAGGGCCAAGATCGAACTGCGCAGTAGACTTATTCACGAGTTTTCGGACTTGCCGGCGTTCTGGATCAGGTTGTAGAAGACGAAGCAGGCCAGCAGGATGATCAGGAAGTAGATCAGGCTGAATGCCGCCGCCGGGCCCAGGTCGAACTGGCCGACCGCCTTCTGCGTGAGGTACTGCGATAGGAAGGTCGTGGCATTGCCGGGGCCGCCGCCGGTCAGCACGAACGGCTCGGTGTAGATCATGAAGCTGTCCATGAAGCGCAACAGCAGGCCGATCAGCAGCACGCCCTTCATCTTGGGCAGCTGGATGTAGCGGAACACCGCCAGGCGCGAGGCGCCGTCGATCTTGGCCGCCTGGTAGTAGGCATCCGGGATCGCCCGCAGGCCGGCATAGGCCAGCAGGGCCACCAGCGGCGTCCAGTGCCAGATGTCCATCACCAGCACGGTCAGCCAGGCGTCCAGCGAGTCGCCGGTGTAGTTGTAGTCAAAACCCAGGTAGTTCAGCAGCACCCCGGCCAGACCGATGTCAGAACGGCCATAGATCTGCCAGATGGTGCCGACCACGTTCCAGGGGATCAGCAGCGGCATGGCCAGCACGACCAGCGACATTGATGCCTTCCAGCCGCCGGCCGGCAGGGCCAGCGCCAGGCCGATACCCAGCGGGATTTCGATGGCCAGCACGCTGGCGGAATAGATCATCTGGCGCAGCAGCGCGCCGTGCAGATCGGGGTCGCGCAGCACTTCCTTGAACCACTCGGTGCCGACGAAGACTTTCTGATCCGGGCCCAGGATGTCCTGCACCGAATAGTTGACCACGGTCATTAGCGGCATGATGGCGGAGAAGGCCACGCATACCAGGACTGGCAGGATCAGGAACCAGGCCTTGTTGTTGTACGTCTTGTTCATTGTGTCTCCTTGGCGGGCACCGGTCTCGGGCCGGTGCGCCGCGTCTTGCTTGCGACGGGAGGCTGTCCGGAGGGGGTGACCTCAGGCTACGCGTCGACCGTCGGCGTAGAACATCGTCCGTTGCGGCTCGAAACGCAGCCAGGCGTGGCCCTGCGGCGTGTCGTCGTGCTCGCCCAGCTTGGCGCGTACCACGTGCTCGCCCAGCGTGCCGGTCAGCAGCTTGTAGGTGCCCAGGTCCTCAACCTGGCGCACCGTTACCGGCAGCGCGCCAGCCTCGCCCTCCCCCGCCAGCCGCACGAATTCCGGCCGCACGCCCAGCGTCAGCTCGTTGCCACGGCCGGCCAGCCGGGCGGCCTGTACCGCCTCCAGTGCCACCGCGTGCTCGCCGAAGCGGGCCAGCTCACCGTCCACCTTGCAGGGCAGCAGGTTCATGCCCGGGCTGCCGATGAAGTAGCCGACGAAGGTGTGTTCCGGGGTTTCGAACAGGTCCTGCGGGGTGCCGAGCTGCACCACCTGACCGTCGTACATCACCACCACCTGGTCGGCGAAGGTCAGCGCCTCGACCTGGTCGTGGGTCACGTAGATCAGCGACAGCTTGAGCTGGTGATGAATCTGCTTGAGCTGGCGACGCAGCAGCCACTTGAGGTGCGGGTCGATCACTGTCAGCGGTTCGTCGAACAGCACAGCCGCCACGTCCTTGCGCACCAGGCCGCGCCCGAGCGAGATCTTCTGCTTGGCGTCCGCCGCCAGGCCGCTGGCGCGGTGCTTCAGGTCGCCGGTCATGTCGAGGATCTCGGCGATCTCGTGCACCCGGCTGCGCACTTCGGCCTCGGGCACCTTGCGGTTGCGCAGCGGGAAGGCCAGGTTGTCAAACACGGTCATCGTGTCGTAGATGACCGGGAACTGGAAAACCTGCGCGATGTTGCGTTTTTCGGGCGGCAAACGGGTCATGTCCTTGCCGTCGAACAGCACGCGTCCTTCACTGGGGATCAGCAAGCCGGAAATGATGTTGAGCAGCGTGGTCTTGCCGCAGCCGCTGGGGCCGAGCAGCGCGTAGGCGCCGCCGTCTTCCCAGGTCATGTTCATCGGCTTGAGCGAGTAGTCGCTCTCGGACTTCGGGTTGGGACGGTAAGCGTGCGCCAGCCCGACGAGTTCAATCTTTGCCATCTCTTGTCTCTCCGTCAGGCGGTGGCACGGGCCAGCGTGGTGGCCGGGGTGCGGGTCTGCGCCGCCACTACGGCACGGTCGGGCGAGCCAATCAGGCGGCCTTCCGCGTCGAAGGCAAACAGCTCGGCCGGGTTCAGGTAGAGCGTGACGTGACTACTGGGGTCGAAGTTGTGCACCCCCTGTAACTGCGCCACCAGGCCGACATCGCCGTGGCGGGCATGCAGGAAGGTGTCCGAACCGCTCAGCTCGGCCAGTTCGACTTCGCAGGGAATGGCGTAATCGCCCGCCGTCTGCGCGGTGAGCCGCACATGGCTCGGCCGTACGCCCAGCGTGCTGCGGCCGTTCGGCAGGCCAGCCAGATGGGCGTCCATCTCGAAGGCGAGGTTGGCGGACAACGAGGCACGACCCTGGGCTACGTCGACCGACAGCAGGTTCATTGGCGGATCGCTGAACACTTCGGCCACCCGCTTGGAAGCCGGATGGTGGAACACATCCAGCGTCGGCCCGAACTGCAGCACCCGGCCCTGATCCATCACCGTGGTGTAGCCGCCCAGCAGCAGGGCTTCCTGCGGTTCGGTGGTGGCATAGACAACCGTGGTGTCGCTGTTGGAGAACAGTTCGCGCAGTTCGGCGCGCAGTTCTTCCCGCAGCTTGTAGTCCAGATTGACCAGCGGCTCGTCCAGCAGCAGCAGGCTGGCGCCCTTGACCAGGGCACGGGCCAACGCAGTGCGCTGTTGCTGGCCGCCGGACAGCTCGCCCGGCAGGCGATGCAGCAGGTGGTCGATGTGCATCTTGCGGGCGGTGGCTTCCACCCGCGCACGGATCTCGGCATCCGACAGACCGCCCGCCAGTTTCAGTGGCGAAGCGATGTTGTCGTAGACCGTGAATGAGGGGTAATTGATGAACTGCTGGTAGACCATCGCCAGCTTGCGTTGCCGCACGCTAACACCGGTCACGTTGCGGCCATCGGCCCAGACCTCGCCATCGGTCGGGCGGTCCAGGCCCGCCATCAACCGCATCAGCGATGTCTTGCCTGCCTGGGTTGGCCCCAGCAGCACGTTGATCGTGCCGGGTTGCAGGCTCAGGTCGATTGGATACAAGTGCGTTTCCGCACCGACCTGTTTACTTACGCGCTTTAGCTGTAACTGCATGATTGCTCACTCTTCTCTCGTCCATGCCCTGCTCTTCTCGGCCTGGCTTTGGGGGCAGCCTGCGCCGGCTTACAACCGGAGCATTACGCATTATTACGCAATATGAACATCCTTTGTTTCATTTCGAACGTTCTGATTCATCCACGCATCCAGCTTCGCCTCTGCGTCCTGCGGCAGATGCAAGCCAAGCTTGGTACGGCGCCACAGCACATCCTTCGCGCTGCGGGCCCATTCGTGATCCACCAGGTAATGCACCTCCGCCGCGTAGAGCCCCGGCGCGATTTCCTCGCCCAGGTCGGTCGTCCGCTGAGCCTGACCCAGCAGGTCGCGGGCACGGGTGCCGTAGGTCGTTACCAGGCGGCGCAGCAAGCGTTCCGGCAGTTCCGGATAACTGCGGGCCAGTTCCGCCTGCAGGCTGACCGGTGAAGTGAAGTCGCCCCCCGGCAACGGCGCATCGGCGGTCCAGCGGCGAGCGTTGCTGCCCAGCAGCGGTAGCAGCTTCTCCACCGCGTCCTCCGCCAGCTTGCGGTAAGTGGTGATCTTGCCGCCGAACACCGACAGCAATGGCGCGCCCGCCTCGTCCAGCTCCAGCGAGTAGTCGCGAGTCACGCTGGCGGCGTTGTCCGATTCGTCATCCAGCAAGGGACGCACGCCGGAGTAGTTCCACACGACGTCCGACGGGCTGACCGTCTGCCGGAAATAGCGGCTGGCCATCTTGCACAGATAGGCGATCTCGTCCTGATCGATGGCCACCTGCGATGCGTCGCCTTCGTACTCGACATCGGTGGTGCCGATCAGGGTGAAATCCTGCTCATACGGGATGGCGAAGATGATTCGCTTGTCCGGGTTCTGGAAGATGTAGGCATACGGGTGGTCGAACAGCTTACGGACTACGATGTGGCTGCCCTTGACCAGGCGCACCGACTTGGCCGCAGCCAGGCCGACGTTGTCGGACAGGAACTGGCCCACCCACGGCCCGGCGGCATTGACCAGCGCCCGGGCGCCGACTTCCGTCTGGC
>CBIHQA010000055.1:0-12842 GCA_966211475.1 uncultured Neisseriales bacterium | reverse complement strand
GGTGGCCTTCTCGCGGCGGATGTGCTGCTCGCGGGTCTGCAGCGCCAGGCGGTAGCCCGCGTTGCCTTGCGCGTCGATGGACACGCCGACCAGACGGCCGGGCATCGAACGCTTGTATTCGTCACGGGTGGCCATGTAGCCGGCGTGCGGGCCGCCGAAACCCATCGGCACGCCGAAGCGCTGGGTGGTTCCCACCACCACGTCGGCACCCCATTCGCCCGGCGCGGCCAGCATGGTCAGCGCCAGCAGGTCGGCGGCGACCACTACCAGGCCACCCTTCTGCTTGTACTGGCGCACCCAGTCGGCGTAGTCGCGCACCGCGCCGTTTACGCCCGGATATTGCAGCAGCACGCCGAAGGAGTCGTTTTCCAGCGCTTCCTGGCCGGAGCAGGTGCGGATCTCGATGCCCAGCGGCTTGGCGCGGGTCTCGATCACGTCGCGGGTTTGCGGCAGCACATCGTCTGCCACGTAGAACACGTTGCTCTTGGACTTGCCGACCCGCTGCACCAGCGTCATCGCTTCAGCGGCGGCGGTGCCTTCGTCCAGCATCGACGCGTTGGCGATGTCCATGCCAGCGAGGTCGGTGATCATGGTTTGGAAGTTCAGCAGTGCTTCCAGGCGGCCTTGCGAGATTTCGGGCTGGTACGGGGTGTAGGCGGTGTACCAGGCCGGGTTTTCCAGGATGTTGCGCAGAATCACGCCCGGCGTATGGGTACCGTAGTAACCCATGCCGATGTAGCTCTTGTAGACCTGGTTCTGGTTGGCCAGGGCCTTGAGTTCTGCCAGGACTTCCGGCTCGGTCTTCGCTTCCGGCAGCGGCAGCGCATCCAGGCGGCGGATGGCGGACGGCACGATGGCATCGGTCAGCGCATCCAGGCTCTGGTAGCCCAGTTCGGTCAGCATCGCGGCCTGGTCGTCCAGGGACGGGCCGATATGGCGGCGCTGGAAATCGTTGCGCTGTTCGAGGTCGGTGAGCGAACGGCGGGAGGTCATGGCTTACTCCGGTGCAGGTGGGGCAAGGGGTGATGCTGAGAGGCAGAACGGCCGCGGGGGCGGCCGACCTGCGATACGTCGGACAGTGCTTAGGCGCCGGTGTGGGCGTTGTAGGCGGCTTCGTCCATCAGTGCGTCGACCTGGCCCTTGTCGGACAGCTCGACACGGACGAACCAGCCTTCGCCCATCGGGTCTTCGTTGACCAGGGCAGGGTTGTCCGGCAGCGCTTCGTTCACGGCAACCACCTTGCCGGAGACCGGCAGCTTCACGTCGGCGGCGGCCTTCACCGATTCGATCACGCAAGCGGTGTCGCCTTGGTCGAACGACTTGCCGATTTCCGGCAGTTCCACGTACACCAGGTCGCCCAGCGAATCCTGCGCATAGTGGGTGATGCCGACGGTGGCGGTGCCATCGCTTTCCAGGCGGATCCACTCGTGGTCTTCGGTGTACTTGATGGTGCTCATGGGTTGGGTCTCCGGGATAAATATCTAGTTCGGATCTGGTTCGGGCCGATGCTCGCCTCGACAAGCGCGAGGGCTCATTCACCAGCATACCGTAGCCCACCGGTTTCACCAGGGTGGGGACGGAGCAGGCCCGAGATTGACGCGAACATTAGGTCCTCGCCATACATCAGTCAAATTAATAGTTATAATGAATCCATAAGTACTCTAAATCATCAGGCGACCCGATGAAAAACCTTCCCACCGATCTGCTGCGTACCTTTGTGACCGTCGTGGACGAGGGCGGCTTTTCCAGCGCCGGAGAGCTGCTCGGGCGCTCGCAGCCGGCCATTAGCCTGCAGATCAAACGGCTGGAAGAGATCATCGGCGTGCCCTTGTTCGCGCGCACCGGCCGTAGCTTCCAGTTGTCGGAAGAAGGGCACGTGTTGCTGTCCTACGCCCGCTCCATCCTCAACCTCAACGACGAGGTACTGGCGCGGGTGAACAAGTCGCCGCTGTCCGGCGTGGTGAAGCTGGGCGTGCCGAACGAATTCGCCGATTCCTTCCTGCCCGACATTCTCGGCCGATTCGCCCAGAGCTACCCCGATGTGACCCTGGAAGTCGGCTGCGAGTTGTCCACCCATCTGCTCGCCAAGCTGGAAAAGGGCGAGTACGACCTGGTGTTCAGCCTGCACGCCACGCCGAATGTGAAGACCGTCAGCGAGGGCTGGACGGAAGAGCTGGTGTGGGTCGGCAGCCCCTATCACCCGGTACACGGCAAGAGCCCGCTACCGCTGATCGTGGCACCCATCGGCTGCGTCTACCGCCAGCGCATTCTGCAGACGCTGGAGCAGATGGGCCGCCCCTGGCGCATCGCCTACACCAGCCCGAGCTTCGGCGGCATCAAGGCCGGTGTGCTGGCCGGTCTGGGCGTCACGGTGCTGGCCAAGAGCACCGTGCCGGAAGGCCTGCGCGTGCTGGGCGGCACGGAGAAGATGCCCAAGCTGGAGGACATCCGGGTCCATCTGCACTATGACAAGGCCCGCGCCAGCGAGGCGGTGCTCGCCCTGGTCGAATACATGTCGGCCCGGCTTGCGCTCACCACGGCCAAGCCGGTTGCTGCCTGACCGGTCAGTTCCGGCCGTAGATGGCTAGCCGCCGGGGCGCGGACTGCCTATAGTGGCGGTGCCATCTTTACCTGTGACCGCCATGAGCGAAGCCCCGGAACAAGCGCCCGCGCCGGACGAACAAGCTGCCGTCCCCGGCAATTCCAAGAAGAAACTGATCCTGATCGGCGCCATCGGCGGCGGTGTCCTGCTGCTGTTGATCATCGTGTTGGTGCTGTGGCTGGCGCTGCGAGGCGGCGGTGAGGACGCCCATAAGGCGAAGTCGAAGAAGCCTGCACATCCCGTCGCCACGGAACACGCTGCGAAACCGGCGGAAAAGAAGCCGGAAGCGCACGCCTCCCAGGCGAAGCCTGTCGAAGTGGCCGCTAGCTCGGCGACCAGCGCTGCGATGAACACGGAAGCGGAAAAGCTCAAAGGCGAGGTGGGCGATCTGGAGAAACAAGTCCAGAAAATGACCGAGACGGCGGCGCAGCCCGGCGGCGCGGCCAAGCTGGCCCAGGACATCGAGGCGCTCAAGCAGCGCAAGCAGCAGCTGGAATCCGACAAGACCAAGCTGGAACAAGGCGCGCAGGCCATCCTGCGTGGCGAGAAGCGCTGTGTGTTCTCCGGTGACCCGGCCAAGCGCGTCGACGAGCTGCGGCTTTGCCTGGGGTTGTCGTCGGCGTCCGGGTCGGCATCGCATGCCGACAGTGGGCCGCACTGGAGCTATGGCGGTGATTCCGGGCCGGAATACTGGGCCAAGCTGAACCCGGAATGGAAGCAGTGCGCCGACGGCAAAGTTCAGTCGCCGATCAATCTGGTGGGCAGCTATGCCAGCGGTGGCCCGGCCTTGCAGACTTCGTACAAGGTTGGGGCGGCCTCCGTGGCAAACAATGGCCACACCATCCAGGTCAATCTGACCGATGCCGGTGGTGTGACGCTGGATGGCAAGCGCTACAACCTGGTGCAGTTCCACTTCCACACCCCCAGCGAAGAGCAGATCAACGGCCGGCCGGCCGACCTGGAGGCGCACCTGGTGCACAAGAGCGACGACGGCAAGTTGCTGGTGGTGGCGGTGCTGCTCAACCGCGGCAAGGACAATGCAGTGCTCAAGTCAGTGTTCGACGCCCTTCCCAAGCAGGCCGACGAATCGCGCACACTGGCCAAGTCCTTCGACCCCGCCAAGCTGTTGCCCGCCGGCAAGGGCTTCTATCACTACGAAGGATCGCTGACTACGCCGCCCTGCACGGAAGGGGTGCAGTGGTTCGTGATGAAACAGATCGGCTCGCTGTCGCCCGGGCAGTTGCAGGCGTTCACGACGCTGTATCCCTATAACGCCCGCCCGGTGCAGCCGGTCAACGGTCGCGAGATCGTCGAAAACTGACCTTCCCGAATCCGGGGTGCACAAATGATGCGCCCCGGATGGAATAAGCCTGTTCCCTTGCCCGTTTAGTTCACGTCATGACGACGCT
The DNA here is from genome assembly GCA_966211475.1 of uncultured Neisseriales bacterium. Classification (GTDB taxonomy): domain Bacteria; phylum Pseudomonadota; class Gammaproteobacteria; order Burkholderiales; family Leeiaceae; genus Leeia. The sequence goes on along the minus strand of CBIHQA010000055.1, from coordinate 8,831 downwards.
GGCGGCACGATCCCTCCCTGGGTTGGTCGCCGGACTTCCAAACCTGAGCGATCCACCCAGACAACGGCACTGCCGTGTCCGCCCCACAGGGCAAGGACTTGGGGTGGCCCTACGTTTCCTTGAGGAGTGAACGATGACACGTACTTTCTGGATGCTGGCTCTGAGCGCCGGCCTGTCCCTGCCGGCTCTGGCCGACGCCCCGAAAACCACCAACGGCATGCTGGTCGACGAGCATGGCATGACCCTGTACGTCTTCGACAAGGACACTGCGCCAGGCAAGAGCATGTGCAATGGCCCCTGCGCCGCCAATTGGCCACCGCTGCTGAAGGAAGAGTACGACAAGCCGATGGGCGACCTGGCATTCGTCACCCGTGACGACGGCAAGCAGCAATGGGCGCTGAAGGGCAAGCCGCTCTACCTGTGGGTGAAGGACCAGAAGCCCGGTGACACCACCGGCGATGGCGTGAACGGCGTATGGCACGTGGCCAAGCCGTAAGCGGTCAGGCCGCATGAGTTTCGAGGCCGACCTGCTGGTCTGGCTGCCGCAGTTGCGGCGGTACGCCCGCGCCTTGTCGGGCGACCCCGCCTGGGCCGACGACCTGGTGCAGGACACGCTGGAGCGGGCGCTGAACAAGTCGCGCCTGTGGCGGCCGGACAGCAATCTGCGGGCCTGGCTGCTGACGCTGCTGCGCAACCTGTTCATCGATCAGTTACGCGCACGCCGCGAAGTGGCGGTCGATGACGAGTCGGCGCCCTGGCAGCATCAGGCTGCACCGGCCGGCGAGGTCGACGGGCTGGTGCTGCGCGACGTGCAGCGTGCACTGTACCGGCTGCCCGTGGAGCAACGCGAAGTGCTGCTGCTGGTCGGCCTGGAGGAACTCAGTTATCAGGAGGCGGCCACGGTGCTCGGCGTACCGATCGGCACCGTGATGTCGCGCCTGTCGCGCGCCCGGGAACGGATGCGCGCCCTGTTGTCGGATGAGCCGGCCGCCGAGCGGCCGGTGCTGAAAGTGGTCAAGAAGACGCCATGAACGAGCATCGCGAACCGCCTGCCGCCGTCCCGGAGCCGGGGGACGAGATGCGTCTGCTGTCGGCGCTGGTCGACGACGAGCTGTCGGCGGCCGAGCGCGCCGAGCTGGAAGCGCGACTGGCGGATGACCCGGCTGCGGTCGAGCGCGTGGCGCATTATCGCGCCCAGAACGCGGCCCTGAAGAGCTTGTTCCCCGTGCCGGCGGATGCGCCGACGCTGTTCGTGCGGCGAACCGTGCCCTGGTGGCGCCGTGCCAGCGTGGCGGCCGGTTGGCTGGTCGCCGGGATCTCGATTGGTATGGCCGTGGACTGGGCGCCCCGCCATGTCGGTTCTGCCCCCGATTCGCCGCAACCGGTGTTCGCGCAGCGTGCTGCCGTTGCCTACGCCGTGTATGCGCCGGAACAGCGCCATCCGGTGGAGGTGGCCGCAGCGGAAGAAGCACACCTGATCAAATGGCTGTCCAAGCGGCTGAACCGGTCGCTGTCCATCCCGTCGCTGCAGCAGTACGGCTATACCCTGGTCGGTGGCCGCTTGTTGCCCGGTGAATCCGGTCCGGCCGCCCAGTTCATGTACCAGAACGAAGTCGGCGAGCGGTTGACCCTGTATGTGACCAGCTTCCCCAAGGAGGAAACCTCTTTCCGCCTGCTCAAGGACGGCGCGCAACGCACTTTCTACTGGGTCAACCAGGGCATGGGCTACGCGATGTCCGGCAAGGTGGACGAGGCGAGCCTGCGGACGATGGCGGTTCATGTCTGCAACGCGCTGGGTGGTAGTCAGACGGGCTGGTAAGCGCCCTTCCGGCGGGGATTGCTGCGACACACGTTTCCGAGGACGCCCCTAAAACAAAACGGCCCGTTTCCGGGCCGTTTTGTTTTTGCTGCCGGGTGTTTACTTCCGCATCAGCAGTTGCTGCACCTTCAGCACGTTCAAGGCTTGGGAGAGCTGGAAGTCGCTCTTCAGCTTGTCCTTGTCGTCCGGGTTGGCGTTGTCCTTCTTGCTGGCGTCGCCGCTGTCCGGGGTCAGCTTGAGCGGCTGATCCTTCGGCGCTTCCTTGCCATTGGCGGGCTTGGCGTTCGGGTTGTCGAGGTGGTGCTCCAGGTCGGCTTCCCGTACGCGCAGCGAGGACATCGAGTTGTCCTGAGCGGACAGCGTGGCTTCTTCGACCTCCACGTCCGGCACGATGCCCTGTGCCTGGATGGAGCGGCCGTTCGGCGTGAAGTAGCGGGCGGTGGTCAGCTTGATCGCGGTTTCCTTCGACAGCGGCAACACGGTCTGCACCGAGCCCTTACCAAAGGTCTGCGTACCGACGATGATCGCGCGCTTGTGGTCTTGCAGGGCGCCGGCCACGATTTCGGAGGCGCTCGCGGTACCGCCGTTGACCAGAATCACCAGCGGCAGCGACTTTACCTCCTTCGGCAGGCCGTTGAGCGGGTCTCCGCCCAGCAGCGCGCCACGCGGCGCATAGAACTCGCGGGAAGCGAAGAACTTCATCTTGCTGTCTTCGGTGCGGCCGTCGGTGTACACCACCAGCGACTTCTCCGGCAGGAACACGGCCGACACGCCGACCGCGCTGGTCAGCAGGCCGCCCGGGTCGTTGCGCAGGTCGAGCACCAGACCCTTCAGCGGCGCCTTGTTGTCCTGGTAGAGCTTGGACACCGCCTTGGCCACGTCCTCGGTGCTGCGTTCCTGGAACTGCGACAGGCGCACATAGCCGTAATTGGCTTCCAGCAGGCGGGTCTTCACGCTGGCCACTTTGATCACCGCACGCTTCAGGGTAACCACCAGCGGCTTGGATTCGCTCTTGCGTAGGATGGTCAGCGTGATCGAGGTATCCGGCTTGCCGCGCATTTTCTGCACGGCGTCATCCAGCGACAGGCCCTTCACCGGCGTGTCGTCGATCTTGATGATGTAGTCGCCGGCCTTAATGCCCGCCCGGTAGGCCGGCGTGTCGTCGATCGGCGAGGTGACGCGCACGATGCCGTCTTCCATGCCGACTTCCAGCCCCAGGCCGCCGAACTCGCCCTTGGTGCCTTCATTCAGTTCCTTGAACGAATCGGCATCCAGGTAAGTGGAGTGCGGATCCAGGCCGGACAGCATGCCATTGATGGCTTCATGGATCAGCTTCTTGTCGTCCACCTGGTCCACGTAGTCCTGCTTGATGCGGCCGTAGACCTGAACGAATTCGTTCAGCTCGCTGATCGGCAAACCGGCACCCGGTGCGACCGTGGGCTCCTTGTTCGCATACAGCGTCAGCGACAGGCTGACCAGGATACCGAGACCCGTGCCGGAACCGACCAGGGCGATTTTTTTCCAGGTTTGCGGGGCCATCTTGCCCTTCCTTGAGCGCGGTGCTTCAACAATGTAGATGGATCAATGCAGTATGGCGGAAACTCAGCCGCGCAGCCACCCGGCCGGGTCGAACGCCTTGCCCTTGTAACGCAGTTCGAAATACAAGCCCGATTTGTCGCTGCCGCCGCTGTTGCCGGCACGGGCGATGCGTTCGCCCGCCGCGACCGGATCGCCGACGTGCTTCAGCACGCTTTCGGTCGACCCATAAATACTCATCAGACCGCCGCCGTGGTCAACGATCACCAGGTTGCCGAAGCCGCGCAGCCAGTCGGCGTACACCACCTGACCAGCGGCCACAGCCTTGATGTCCGCGCCTTCCTGGGCGGGGTAGAACCAGCCGCGCCAGGCCACGCCGCTGTCCGCGCGCGGCTGGCCAAAGCGGTTGGCCGGGCTGCTGGCGATCGGCGACAGCAGCTTGCCCTTGAGCGACTGCGCGTCGCCGCTGACTTGCGCGCTGGGTGCCGACAGCGTGACACGGTTGGTTGGCGTTTCCCTGCTGGGCGTTTCCTTGGGCGGCGTGGTTTGGGCCTCGGCCTGTCGGGTTGGCGGCGTCTTCTTTTGTTGCTGCTGTTGCTGGGCGATGCGTGCCTGGCGCTGTTTCTCCGCCTTTTCCGCCTTGGCGCGAGCTTCGGCCTCAGCTTTGAGGCGTGCCTGCCGCTGGCGTTCCTGTTCTGCCAGCACGCGGGTCAGTTGATCGACCAGGCCGGCGAGCCGTTGTTCGTCCCGCTGGATCTTGCCGACTTGCTGCCGTTGCGCGGCGAGCTGGCTGTTGAGCTGGGCCAGTTGTTCCTTGTGACTGGCCTGTTGCGTGAGCAAACGTTCCTTTTCGCGGCGGCGATTGCCCTGGATTTCGTCCAGGCGCTGATGCTTGCGGGCAATGTCGTCGCGGGTCGCGGCAAGGGTGGCGAGGTTGTTCTTGAGCGCCGCGATTTCCTGCTGATGCGCGGCGGCGATGTAGCGCAGGTAGGCCAGGTCGCGGCTGGTGGTGTTGGGGTCTTCGCTATTGAGCAGCAGGCGCAGGGTGTCGCTGTTGCCGTCGCGGTACTGGGCGCGCAGCTTGGCGGCGAGCGAGGCTTTCTGGGCGGCCACCTGCTTGTCGAGCTTTCTGGCCTGCTGGTCGAGCTGCTTGAGACGGTCTTCTAGGCCATCCTGCTCGTCATTGAGTTCCGACAGGGTGCGGTTGGCATCGCTGATCGCCTGTTCGGATTCCTTCAGCGCATCGCTCACGTCCTGGCGGGAGGATTCGGTGGCCGAAATCTGCTGCTGGAGGTTGCCGAGCTGTTGCTTGAGCTGGTCCAGTTCCGCCTGGGACTGGTTGAGCTGCGTCTGGGTCTGCGACGGTTTGGTCGGTGCGGTTTTTGCGGCCAGTTCGGCCGGCACGGACAGCGCCCCCAGCAGGGGCAGCAGCAACAGGAGGGAAGGGCGGTGACGCATGGCGCCGGTATTGTACGGGATGCGCTACCCGGCGGGGCGGCGCATCCGTTCCAGCCTGGACGAATTACTTGTGAATTACTGTAACGTCAGCAGGGAATGGCCGGTCATCTCGGCCGGCTTGGGCAAGCCCATCATTGCTAGCAGGGTAGGCGCCACGTCCTGCAGGGCGCCGGTCTCCGCCATGGTGGCCGGGCGACCGATGTACACGAAGGGCACCAGGTTCATGGTGTGCTGCGTGTGTTCCTGACCACTCTGCTCGTCGAACATGTCTTCGCAGTTACCGTGGTCCGCGGTGATCAGCACCTCGCCGCCGGCCTTGGTCATGGCCTCGACCACGCGGCCGACGCAGGCATCCAGCGCTTCCACCGCCTTGACGGCGGCATCGAAGTTGCCGGTGTGGCCCACCATGTCGCCGTTGGCGAAGTTCACGATGATGGCGGCGTACTGGCCGGATGCGATCGCTTCTTCGATCTTGGCAGTGACTTCAGGGGCACTCATTTCCGGCTGCAGGTCATAGGTCGCGACCTTGGGCGACGGCACCAGCACGCGGTCTTCACCTTCGAATGGGGTTTCTTCGCCACCGGACAGGAAGTAGGTGACGTGCGGGTACTTTTCCGTCTCGGCGATGCGCAGCTGCTTCAGGCCCTGCTTGGAGAGGTATTCGCCCAGCGTGTTGGACAGCTTCACCGGCGGGTAGGCCGTCGGGTTGGGGAAGGCTTCGCCGTAGCGGGTCATCGAAGCAAAGGTGCCCAGCTTGCGGACCACCTTGCGCGGGAAACCGTCGAAATCCGCCCAGTCCAGCGCCATGGTGATCTGGCGGGCGCGGTCGGCGCGGAAGTTGATGAACAGCACCGCATCGCCGTCCTGGATGAAGCGGGGCTGGCCGTCGGCGCCGACGATGGCGGTGGCCTGCACGAATTCGTCATTCTCGCCGCGTGCGTAGGCGGCCTTCAGGCCATCCTGCGCGGTCTTGGCGGTGAACGGGGCAATGCCTTGCGTCAACAGGTCGTAGGCCGGTTCGACGCGCTCCCAGCGCTTGTCGCGGTCCATCGCGAAGTAGCGGCCGACGATAGAGGCGATGCGGGCCTTGCCGCCGGTTTCGGCGCAGACGGCTTCCAGCCGGCCGAGGAAGGTCTCGGCGCTGCGTGGCGGGGTATCGCGGCCGTCCAGGAAGGCATGCACCAGGATGTCGGTCACGCCGGCGGCGGCTGCATCGCGGATCAGCGCGAACAGATGATTCTCGTGGCTGTGCACGCCACCGTCGGATGCGAGGCCCAGCAGATGCAGCGTGTGGCCGTTGCGGGCGACTTCGAAGGTCTGCGCAATGGTCGGGTTGCTGCCGAGCGTGCCGGCTTCGATATCGACGTCGATGCGGGTGATGTCCTGCCGCACGATGCGTCCGGCGCCGATGTTAAGATGCCCCACTTCCGAATTGCCGAATTGTTCGCGCGGCAGGCCCACTGCGGCTTCGGACGCGTGAATCGTCGTATGGGGGTTCTGCGCCCACAGGCGATCCCAATTGGGCTTGCGGGCATGGAAAATGGCGTTATCGTCTCCATCTTCCCGATAACCGAAGCCATCGAGGATCAACAGCGCGACCGGGGTGATCTTGCTCATCGCTATTTACTCGCTAAATCAATGCGTTGGTGTTCAGGGGCGGGACCACGGTTCGAGTGTCGCGGCCGGGGTGGGGGCCCTGCCAAAATTCTACCCGATTGCCGCATCGCGACATAGTGTTTGCGCGAACGAAGTCCTTGATTCGATAGGTTTTGTCTAATTCGTTGTGGTTCTGTAATAGAGTGCATGCAAGGAGTAGTCATGCGGTTTCTGATGGACAACTGGATGCTGTTGGTTGCCGCACTGGCCAGCGGCGGCATGCTGTTGTGGTCCTTGGTGCGCCGGTCGGCGCCGGAAGTTTCCCCGCAAGCGGCGGTGCAGCTCATCAATCGGGAAGACGCCGTGCTGCTGGATGTCCGGGAGCAGGCAGAGTTCCAGGCTGGCCATTTGCGTGGCGCCGTCCACTTGCCGATGTCCGGGCTCGATGCCGGTATTGAAAAACTGTCGGCAAAACGGGATCGTCCGGTCATTGTCTACTGCCAGGCGGGGACGCGTGGTGCGACCGCTGCCCTGCGTCTGCAACAAGCGGGGTTTGCCCGCGTCGTCAACCTGAAAGGCGGGCTCGCTGCGTGGCGCGAGGCCAACCTGCCGCTGGAGAACTGAGCATGGCGAACATCACCATGTACACCACCGCCGTCTGTCCTTACTGCCAGATGGCCAAGCGCCTGTTGGCAAGCAAGGGCGTGGCCACCATCGACGAAGTGCGGGTCGATCTCGACCCTCAGCAGCGCGTCGAGATGATGCAGCGGACCGGTCGCCGGACCGTACCCCAGATCTATATCGATGATCGGCACGTCGGCGGCTTTGACGACCTGGCCGCGCTCGACCGCGCCGGCGAACTGGATCCGCTGCTGGGGCGTTGAGGCGCCTTGTCCGGACGAACGTGACGGCACCTGTCCGGAATTCACGAATCCAAGACGTTCAATCCCAACCTCGATAGAATAGGGCGGTTTGAATGCACCCGGCCGCGCACTGCGCGGCCTTCTCTTTACGCAGCGACGCGGAATCGGCCGACACCGGACGCTTTCGCGACGCGCAATCACTTGCCTTGGAATACGACATGAGCGACCAACAAACCCAACAGGACGAATCCCCGGTCTTCAGCATCGAAAAGCTGTACGTCAAGGATCTGTCGCTGGAAGTGCCGAATGCCCCGCAAGTCTTCCTGGAGCAGGGCGAGAACGAACTGTCGGTGCAACTGCACAACGAGGGCGAGCAGGTCGGCGAAGGCTTTTACGCCGTCACCCTGACCGTCACCGTGACCAACAAGGTCGGCGACAAGACCATCTTCCTGGCCGAAGCGGCCCAGGGCGGCATCTTCCAGATCCGCAACATCGACGAAGACGACATGCCGGCCATCATCGGCATCGCCTGCCCGACCATCCTGTTCCCGTATGTCCGCGAAGTGATCTCCGACCTGGTGAACCGCGCCGGCTTCCCGCCGGTGGTGCTGCAGCCGGTGAACTTCGAAGCACTGTTCCAGCAGCGCATGATGGAAATGGCGCAAGCCGAAGGCCACGCGTAGGCTGCGGGCAGTTTAGGGGGGGATGGTGGGCGCCCGGCAAAGCCGGGCTGATTCGGGTCTTGGCGGAATGCTGCAGCCTCTCCTGATCTCTTCCCACCCCCTCCGCCCCCGCCCCGCGGGGGAACCTCGCGATTGCTCGATGATGGTGGAAATGGTTGATGTGATGGTGGGCGCCCGGCGGAGCCGGGCTGAAACGAGCCTAGGTGGTATGCCGCAGCCTATCGTGATGTCTTCTCAGACCTTTTTCCGCCAAACGGCGGGGGGGCTGCTCCGGCACTGGACCGGTCGGGTATTGCTGGCCTCCTTGTTGGCCGGGTTCTTCTTGCCTGCGATGGCGGCCGAATACCGCTCCGCCGCCAAGCGGGGCACGGTGTTGTACGAGGCGCCCGCCGCGACGGCTAAGAAGCGCTTCGTGGTCAGTCAGGGTTACCCGGTCGAGGTGGTGATCCAGCAGGGCGACTGGGTGAAGATCCGTGACCATGCCGGTACGCTGGCCTGGGCTGCGGCGCGTGACCTGTCTACCCGTCGTACCGTCGTGGTCACTGCGGCGCAGGCGCAACTGCATGCAGAGCCGCGCGACGATGCCAAGGTGGTGGCCAAGGTCGGCAAGCAGGTATTGCTCGACTGGCAGTCCCCGGGGACGGATGCCGCGCCCGGCTGGGTGAAGGTCCGTCACGTGAAGGGAACGACGGGCTGGGTGCATCTGGCTGACGTGTGGGGTGGCGCATGACCGGTTCCCCTCGTCTGACGTCCCTCAAGCTGGGCGTGCTCGGTGCCGGCGCATGGGGCACCGCGCTTGCCATCGCCTTCGCCCGTGAAGGCCATCGTGTCACCCTCTGGGCGCGGGATGCGGCCCAGGCGGCGGACATGTCGACG
>CBIHQA010000054.1:0-12945 GCA_966211475.1 uncultured Neisseriales bacterium | reverse complement strand
CCCGTCTTGTACCATCGCCCACAACACGTCGCCGTTTTCATCGTCGGGAAACCGTTGGTTATCGCGTTCCATATGGATCCCAGAGAGTAAAAATTGATCACTCAGAAGCGGAGAACGTGGGGGGCAATGCGCTGCGCCTCATTGCACCCTACGCCGACTACAGCTAGCAGATTACTTTACCTTCTTTGCAGACGCTTTCTTTGCGCAGTTACACTGCATTTCGATCAGCTGTAGATCTTTAATAAACTCAATAGTAGCAGCTACACGGATGCGTTCATTTTCCGCCTTATAGTATTGCATCATATATTGATATGACTCCCCGCTTACCGCAACATCTTTCTTACCAAGATCAGATCCATAAAAAGCGATCAATCCATCAAGTTCTTGCTCGGAAAATTTTGTTGAGTAGTATTGAACAAGGACCTCAACAATTTGCTCTGCAGTTCGGTCAGTAAGGAGCGCTTTAATATATTTTTCAGCGGCTTGATAAAACCTGTTCCGGAACTCTTCCGAAGGATTCAGTTGAACAAGCATTTGATCTAGAGCTTTATTTGCACTCTCTTTCGCCTGAGTCCTGCTTTGGTCAATCAAATTCTGATACGTCGTAAGGACACCTTGTATCTCAAACAATTTTCTGGTCTTGTCTTCCACCTCACTAGAAAAAGCCATTCCAGGCAGAATTAACAAGAGAAGCACGGTGAAAAATTTCATCGAGAAACCCTTTTCAAGATTGTAAATCCATATTCAACAAGTACGTAGATTTAGCTTCACAAGCTCAGCCCTACCCATGGGCGCTATCTACATTTGCGGTCAAGCTATTGCCTAACAAGCAAAATTCATACTTCATTACTTCAACTGCTTCTTTGCCAATGCAGCCCAATCTCGCTCAGGAGAAAGCCCAATCCCAGAAATAAAATCTCCCAGTCCAGATAACAATGAAAAAGGTGGGGTCGACGGCGCGGTGTCCCACTGTACATCCCCACATACAAAACAAATTTCCATCGTACTAGTCAATTTTCCTGCAGTGTAGAATCTTACCGTGTGATGCGGTTCAAAATCACAAGCAGAAAATACATCTTGAGTTTTCGGAGGCAAATTCCGAATTTTAGACAGAAAGGAGTCTTTTTGTTGTAAATTGAGATTGACTGTCTTATAAATAACTTCTCCCGGGATCAGTGATTTCCCGTTTTCAGCATCAAACGCATCAAATTCATTGGAGTGCTCGGTAACGATAATTTGATCAGTCTTCTGGATTAATTTAATCAAAGCATCCAGATAAGCACGACCTTCCCGTTCATCTTCCGCTACCGATCTCCGCACTGTCTCATCTTGACCACCATGCGGGGAACAAGAAGTCAAACCAATCAAAAAGAAAATTAAACAAACTATTCGCATGGATTTGTCAGCCTTAACCAGTTTCCATATACCGAGTGAAGTTGCGGATGTAATCATCAAGGTTCTCTTCCAGCATGAGTCGATACTGCTCACAGAAGTAAGTCAGCGTTTCTTCCCGTGCTGCCGCCATTTGGTCGCCCGACGAGAAGCCGCTTGCACTCACCCAGGCATTGAACCTTGCCGTTCCAAACATCATCGAAGCACTCACCTTGCCCCAACCATCTACCCCGGCAAGCTGGTCGTTGGATAAGTGAATGTGAGCATCCGCGCGGTCGTAAAACTCGGAATCAACCTCTTGTGTCATTGCTCGTCTCCCTGACCGTCATTTGCCTACCTTCAGCACAAAGCAGACACCAAAGCTGGACAGCCTCCGCTGTCGAGACATGAAAATATCATAATCTCCAGAATCTACACGTAAATGCTCGGTCTTTGCGGGCGCTGAGCATGTGACTTTCCCGGACAAGTCGAACTTGCCCCTATCGCCGATCAAGTGCAAAGAAAAACGCCCGGCAATGCCGGGCGTTCTCCGCAGTGAAAGCTAAAACCGCTCAGCTCAACGCCTTCGCAATCCGCTCCAGCGCCTTCTGCAGATTTTCCATGCTCGTCGCGAAGGAGATCCGGAAGTACCCGTCCGCGCCAAACGCAGACCCCGGTACCACGGCGACACCGAAGCCTTCCAGCAGGTATTCGGCCAGCGCCATGTCGTTGGCGGCGGCGATCTTGCCGGCGGCGTGCAGCTTGGTGATGGCTTCGCGGGCGTCGGGGAAGGCGTAGAACGCGCCGCCGGCCGGGATGCACTTCAGGCCGGGGATTTCGTTGAAGGCTTTCACGACGAAGGCGTGGCGTTCGCGGAAGGCTTTGACCATCGGGTCGATGCAGTCTTGCGGGCCTTCCAGCGCGGCCTGGGCGGCGACTTGGGAGATGGAGCACGGGTTGGAGGTGCTCTGCGATTGCAGGATTTCCATCGCCTTGATGATCTTCTCGTCGCCGGCGGCGTAGCCGATGCGCCAGCCGGTCATCGAGTAGGCCTTGGAGACGCCGTTCAGCACGATGGTGCGCTCAAAGAGTTCCGGCATGGCGTTGAGGATGTTGACGAACTTCTGGCCGGACAGGTTGACGTGCTCGTACATGTCGTCGGTGGCGATCAGCACGCGCGGGTGCTTCTTCAGCACTTCGCCCAGGGCTTGGAGTTCTTCCAGAGTGTAGACAGCGCCGGTCGGGTTGGAGGGGCTGTTGAGGAACACCAGCTTGGTGGCCGGGGTGATGGCGGCTTCCAGTTGGGCGGCGGTCAGCTTGAAGCCTTGCTCGATGCCGCAGTCCAGCACCACCGGCTTGCCTTCGGCGACCAGGGCGATGTCGGCGTAGGACACCCAGTACGGGGCCGGGATGATCACTTCGTCACCCGGGTTGATGACGGCCAGCACCAGGTTGAAGATGGTCTGCTTGCCGCCGACGCCCACCACGACTTGCTTCGCGTTGTAGGTCAGGCCGTTGTCACGCTTGAACTTCTCGATGATGGCGTTTTTCAGGCCAGGGATGCCGCCCACCGGGGTGTACTTGGTGAAGCCGGCGTCGATGGCTTTCTTGGCGGCTTCCTCGATGTGCAGCGGGGTGTCGAAATCCGGCTCGCCGGCACCCAGGCCGATGATGTCCTTGCCTTCGGCCTTCAGCTTGGCAGCACGGGCGGTGACCGCCAGCGTCGGGGATTCCTTGATGGCCTGAACGCGCTTCGAGAGTTCCACGGTACTTCCTTCGTCAAGAGTTTGATGCGAAAGACGAAATTATACCGAAGCAAGCGTGGCGTTCGAGCGACAGATGCGACCTTCTGCACCGAAACAGCGTCGATCCGTAGTTTTCCGGTGGGTGTAACGGGCCGTGCGGCCACACCCCTCTGACCGACTGGTCAGCCGGAATCGTACGGCCGAGTGGCGATGGCGCCCTCCCCTGCGCTTACGCTCCTTTGGCTTACCCCTTGGGCTGCTGCGCCGCCTGCCAGGCCTCGGCAAAGGCGCGGGCACGGGCGGACAGATCGTCCAGCGAGCGATTCGGCGCATAGAGCGGGCCGCCCAGCCCGAAGCCGGTGGCGCCAGCGGCCAGGTAGTCGGCCATCCGTTCCGGCGTGATGCCGCCCACCGGGAACAGGCCGACCTCGGCCGGCACCACCGCGCGCCAGGCGCGGATCACTGTCGGCGGCATGGTTTCCGCGGGGAATGCTTTGAGGGCATGTGCGCCGGCCCGCAGGGCGGTGAAGGCTTCGGTGGGGGTGGCAACCCCGGGGAAGGACCACAGACCGTGGTCGCGCGTGGCGCGGATCACGTCCGGGTTGCAGTCGGGCGAGATGATCAGCCTTCCGCCGGCGGCGGCGACATCGGCCACGGCCTGAGGGGTGAGCACGGTGCCGGCGCCGATCCAGGCCTCGTCGGGCAGGGTTTCGCGCAGGGCGGCCATGCTGTCGAGCGCGCCGGGTCGGTTGAGCGGCACTTCCAGCAGGCGGAAACCGGCGTCGAACAGCACGCGGCCAACGGCCGGTGCCGATTCAGGGGTCAGGCCGCGCAGGATGGCGATCAGCGGCATGGATACGGTCAACGGTGAGGCGGACATCAGACAGGCTCCGGTGACGGGGTGGAGAGATGCGGGTTGAGGGCACCCAGGGCGGCGACGAACACATCGTCGGGGTCGTAGACCTGGACCGGCACGCCCAGCCGAGCGGCGGCGCGGGCATGCAGTTCGGCCAGGCGCGGATCACCGACCAGACGGACCGGCGAGCGGACGGCCAGCGCCTTGATCAGCGGGTCTGCCCATTCGCTGCCGATGAGCAGGCCGGACAACCAGGGCAAGGCAGCAGCCGGGGAAAGGCGGTCGCGCAGGACCGACGCCCGCAGCCCGAACAGGGCGCGGGTCAGCGCGCGCGGCTGCTCTGCGGCTTCGAGACCAGCCTCGAAGGCGGTGCTGAAAGCGGCGGAATCGATGGCCGCATCGCCCAGCACCCCGGCGAGCGTGCCTTGCCGGCGCAGTTGTTCGAACAGTTCACCGGTCATGAAGGTATGTAGCCGGAGGATGCGTCCGCCCTCCACCCACACCCATTTGCTATGGGTGCCGGGCAGCAGGTAGCAGCCGTCCCCGCCGCCCAGGCGCCAGGCGCCCAGCACTTGCGCCTCTTCGCCGCGCATCACGTCGGGGCCTTCGTCATCGCACACGCCGGGGACGATGTAGACCTGCGCCCCATCAAACGGAACGTTGACCAGGGAGGTTCGCAGCGAAGTGAGCGAGACGGGCGTTGGCAGATACGGCGCTTCCACCCAGCCGGAGCGGCTGCCGATCATGCCGGCCATGCAGACCGTGGGCGACGGACCCAGCTCGGGCCAGCGAGCCAGCAGCGCGCGAAGCGACCCGGCGAAGTCGCCGTTGGCACGCAGTACGCCTTCGGCGTCGGCATGCCGGTCCAGCAGGCACCCTTCGGCGTCCAGCAGGTAGGCCCGGCGATGGGTACTGCCCCAATCGATGCCGACCCAACGGGAGGAGGGTTGATCGGTCATGCCCACGCCCCCTGGCGGTTGTTCATGCGCCCGCGCCAGCTAGGCACGGTCGGGCGCAGCTTGAAAGTCGGTTTCATGCTCGAAAACACGGATGCTCCTGAAGATCCTGAATACAAGGTTGGGCGCGGGCGATCCGGAGAAGGTCGGCGTATCGTCATCGATTAATTCGGTACAGGGCTATCCGTGGAACGGCGATCCTGTTCGTGGCGAATCGCTTCCCTTGCAGCCCGACACATCGCGTCGCCAGCCAGCCTGGCTGCGGTCGGACAGGGGTAAACGGTCAGTCGCATTTCCAGCCGCATGGTTTCACCCGGTTGCAACCAGCGCACGCCCAGATCGCCCCCGCCTGGTTGGCGCCGGTGGGCATCATTGGCATGCGTGACCGGCTCCAGACAAAAAAAGCGCTCCTCCGGCGGCGTATACATCACAAAGAATGGCGCTGGCGGCCAGGTTTCCAGCGCGGCCGTCAGGCCGTGCTCGGGCCAGGCGATTTCGGCGCGACCATTCCAGCCCCCGGCGCAATGATCCAGCTCGTGGTCGGGCAGCGGCTGCCATTGACCATCGGCCGGGACAGACGTTGCCGCGATCGGCACACAGCGGCCGGGCAGCCGGTCCGACTGGGGCGGCCAGGTGTGGCAGGCTTTCATTCTTACCTTGGTTTCCGGCGTGCGCAGGAAGAAGGGATGCATCCCTAGCCCGAACGGCACCGGCGCGTCGTCTTCGTTATGGGCCGTCAACTCGCACCGGAACCCGGAATCGTCCAACTGATACCGCATCTCCGCCCGATAGCGGAATGGCAACCAAGGTTGACCGGCATGCCGGAGAACAACGTGTGTCGTGTCGCACTCGGTGACAGACCACGGCGATTGCCAGGCGTCGCCATGCACCGGATAACGATCACCGGGCCGGTTGTTCGGAACCTGCGCGTAGCCAACGCCATCTGGCGCCTTGGGCAATCCCCTGCCCCCCAGGCGGTTCGACCAGGGCACCAGCGGATAGCAGGCTAGCTGATCAGTGTCTTCCAGCCGCCTTTCATCGCCATGGCGGAGGATGGAAACCGCTGCGCCGTCCTTGACCCAGTCCAGGCGAACCAGCCCGCCGCCACAACCGGGCGCGACCACGGCTCGCCAGTGCGGGCTCTGCAACTCGATGATTGCCGCCATGCCTGTCCTCTTATCCCGTCCATCGATATTTTGGTGATCGGATCCTGTGAAAGCTTGCCCGATCATTTTTGTATGATGATATTAATATATCCAGAGAACGGCAACCCTCCTCAACCGGCAGTTGTTATACTACGGGCCATTGTCTTATGGACTCGCGCATTGCCATGAATCAGCGAACCTATTCGTCCCGCAGCCTGCACGGCCAGGTGGTCCACGAACTCGGCCTGCGCATCCTGCGTGGCGACTACCCTCCCGGCAGCGGCCTGCCGAATGAGGAAGAACTGTCGCTCTCGCTCGACGTGAGCCGCACGGCGCTACGCGAGGCGATCAAGGTGCTTACCGCCAAAGGGCTGATCGAGGCCCGCCCCAAGGTAGGGACACGGGTACGCCCCAAGCCGGCCTGGAACATGCTGGACCCGGACGTGCTGACCTGGCGCTGCGAAACCATGCAGACCGACGAATTCGCGCGCAATCTGCTGGAAATGCGCGAAATCGTGGAACCGGCCGCTGCCGCGCTGGCCGCCCGCCACCGCACGGATGAGGAGATGCAACTTCTCGAGGCCGCCTTTGCCGAGATGGCCGCGTCGACCAACCTGGACGAATGGGTGCGTAGCGACCTGCATTTCCACAAGGCCATCCTCAACGCCACCCGCAACGAACTGCTGGTGCCGCTGGCCTTCCTGGTCGAAACCGCGCTGGAAACACTGCTTACCTACTCCGCCCGGCAGGCGGACAACCCCAAGGCCTCACTCGGCGAGCATGAGCGGGTGCTGCAAGCGATCCGCGAACGGGACGAGGATTCGGCCTTTCACGCCATGTCCTTCCTGCTGTCGAACACCCGGCGTACGCTGGCCAAGTCGCTGAATTCCCTGGCAGGCCAACGGCCGTTGCGGACCACGATCCCGACCGCAATCTGACCAGGCTGCGGACAAAGGTGGGGAGCACGGCGTCCGGCGGGCGCAAAGCAAGCTTTGCTGGTTTGAAGGATGGCAACCCATCCGCAGCCTCCCTGAGACTTTCCCCACCCTCCAGCTAGCTCTGCATCGCCCAGTTCTAAGCGGCAAGCCGCTAAGAACAAGGGCAGACCGCCCCTCTGGCGGGAGAGCGGGTTGTCGATGACCCGCAGATGGGCCATCGGGGTTTGTCAGCAACCTGACGCGGAGCGGAATACGCCCCGCAATCCCGTAGCCTGGACGGGCCTGCGGCCCGGCCGGGATCGCCCGCCATTCGGGCCCACGCCCCATCCTTGCCCGGGCCTCCGTGGAGAGGCGTAGGGCCCGCCCTTCCCCCATCGCACGTCTCCTCTGACTCATTTGCGCCCTTGCGTTACGGTATTGTCCTGCGCTAGCATAGAACTAACTCGAGTTAGTTGTTAGTTCGAGACTGAAACCCCAGTCCCTCGTGAGCGAAAGCGCTCGGGACCGCAGGCCACATTCGATGTGGCCCATGTTTTACCCAAACTTATTTGTAGTATTTAACAATAATAGATCGTAAGACCGCGCAGCAGTCGATATCACGCGGGCAAACAGGATCGACCAGCACGACCGCCGGCACAGGGAACACCGACGGTCCTACCCAACCAATCCGGAGCACTTCATGGCAAGCAAGAGACTCAAGATCGCGCTGATTGGCGCCGGCAGCATCGTGTTCGCCCGCAATCTGCTGGGCGACATCCTCTCCTATCCGGAACTGGCCGAAGCGGACGTCTACCTGCATGACATCGACGCCAAGCGGCTGGAACTGGCCGAGATGGTGGCGCGCCGGGTGTCGAACGCACTGGGCCGCAACCCGACCATCGTCGCCACCGCCGACCGTGCCCGTGCGCTGGACGGCGCGGACTACGCACTAAACATGATCCAGGTGGCCGGCTATCGCCCCGGCACCGTACGCGACTTCGAGATTCCCAAGCGCTACGGGCTGGAGCAGACCATCGGCGACACGTTGGGCATCGGCGGCATCATGCGCGGCCTGCGCACCATCCCGGTGATGCTGGACATGGTGCGCGATATGGAGCGCCTGTGCCCGGACGTGCTGCACCTGAACTACACCAACCCGATGGCGATGATCACCTGGGCGCTCAATCGCGCGTCCAGCGTGAAGACCGTCGGCCTCTGCCACAGCGTGCAGCACACCGCCGCCGAACTCGCGCACGACATCGGCGTGCCGGTGGACGAGATCACCTACCACTGTGCCGGCATCAATCACATGGCGTTCTACACACGCTTCGAGCGCAACGGCGAGGATCTGTACCCGCTGATCCGCAAGGTGTACGAGGAGGGCCGCGTGCCGCCGACCAACCGGGTGCGCTACGAGATGATGATGCGGCTGGGGCACTTCCCCACCGAATCGAGCGAGCACTTTGCCGAGTACGTGCCCTGGTTCATCAAGCAGGGCCGCAAGGATCTGCTGGAGAAGTTCAACATCCCGCTGGACGAATACCCTGGCCGCTGCCAGGTGTTCGAGGTGTCCTGGGATTACATCGAGCGCGAGCTGCGCGAGCCCGGCTCGCAGGATCCGGAAGCGCTGCGGGCGGCGTTGCTGCAGTCGAACATCCAGGCGATGGAGCGGGCACAGGCCTTCCAACCGGCCGCTGAACTGGTGCTGGGACTGTCGCAGATCAAGCGGTCGGTGGAGTACGGCGCCACCATCATCCACGCGGTGGAAACCAACACGCCCGCGGTGATCTACGGCAACGTGCGGAACGACCGGCTGATCGACAACCTGCCGCAGGGCTGCTCGGTGGAAGTGCCTTGCCTGGTGGACGCCAGCGGCGTGCAGCCGACCCGCATTGGCACGCTGCCACCGCACCTCGCGGCGCTGATGCGGACCAACGTCAATGTGCAGGAGATGGTGGTGGAAGCCGTCTTGAACGGCCGTCGCGATCATGTCTATCATGCCGCGATGCTCGACCCCCACACGGCGGCCGAGCTGGACATCGAGCGGATCTACCAGATGGTGGACGAGCTGCTCGATGCGCATCGCGAGTGGCTGCCGGAGGCCTTCTTCGCAAGTTGACAACCGTAGCCCGGATTCCGCTTCGCTACATCCGGGCTACAAGTGCGCCCCTACCGTGTCATCCCTTTGAACCTTCTGGAGCCCATGCCCCCGACCACCCGTAAACGCGTCACCAGCAGCCAGGTCGCCCTGCAGGCCGGCGTTTCCCGCACCACGGTCTCGTTCGTGCTCAACGGCGTGAAGGACATGGGTATCAGCCAGGAAACCCGCGACCGGGTACTGGAGGCGGCCCGTCAGCTCGGCTACGTGCCGAATGCCGCGGCACGCATGCTGGTGAGCGGCACCACCGGGACGATCGCGCTGGTGGTGCCGCATAGCGTGCATGTGGCGGTGGACGCCTTTGTCCCCCGGCTGCTCAACAGCATCAACGAGTACTGCCATGCGGAAGGATTCAGCCTGCTGCTGGAGCCGATGGAGGATTTCGGCGTACCGGGCGCCTACCGGCAACTGGTGGACAGCCGGCGCATCGATGGCCTGATCATGCTGAACCCCCGTCGGCACGAGCACGAGCATCTGGCGGAGCTGGCACGCGACGGTTTTCCGCTGGTGGTGCTGGGGCTCGGCTTCCTCGATCTGCCGGGCGTGCTGCGGGTGGACGGCGATGGTCGCCGTGCTGCGCGGCAGGCCACAGAACACTTGCTCCGGCTCGGCCACCGGCGTATCGCCCACATCTCCTACGCCCCCACCGAGGAATACGAGAGCGCCCGACTTCGTCAACAAGGCTACCTGGATGCGCTATTGAACGCTGGCATGCAGCCCGATCCCACCTATATGGACGAAGCCAGCTTCGACGCGGCCAGCAGCTACGCGGCCATGCAGCGCATCCTGTCGCGCGGCGCGCGCCCCACCGCGCTGTTTGCCAGCAACGATACGGTCGCATTCGGTGCCATGTCGGCGCTGCGCAACGCCGGCCTGCGCATCCCCGAAGACGTCGCGGTGGTCGGCTATGACGACATTCCGCTGGCTGCCTATGCGACTCCGCCGCTCACCACGGTCCGCGTATCGCCGGAGCAGAACGGGACGATGGCTGCCCGGGCGCTGTTCGGTTTGCTGCGCGGCGAAACGCCGCCTGCCTTGGTGCAGTGGATCGATTCGGAACTGGTGATCCGCCGTTCTTGCGGGTCCGGATAAGGCGACTTCTAGCGGAGTCAGGCTTGGCTTCGGAACCTCCATGCAG
Organism: uncultured Neisseriales bacterium; assembly: GCA_966211475.1. Lineage (GTDB taxonomy): Bacteria > Pseudomonadota > Gammaproteobacteria > Burkholderiales > Leeiaceae > Leeia. Next base: position 2,659 of record CBIHQA010000054.1, on the reverse strand, counting down.
TGACCAGCGCATTTAGTCATACAAATAAGAAGAGGCTGCTTGTCCTCTCCAACCGCCTGTTGGGGATGACTTTCCGTAGCTCGCGGCGGCCGGTTCAGCCTAGAAGCTAGGCTGCTGTTGGATTTGGTAGGTTCATCCGGGTAGTGGATCGGTTTTTTGGTCGCCGACAGGCGAAAGCCAATTTATGCCACCGCCCTCTTGATTTTGTCTTTTTGTATTATTATATTGCCAGCTAGTTTCTTAGCGAGGACATACCGATATGGGTCACGACGGCAAGAAACGCCGCTCCCAACACTGGTTCGGCGGGACCGACAAGGACGCCTTCATTCATCGCAGCTGGATGAAGAACCAGGGGCTGACGGATGACAGCTTCGACGGTCGGCCCGTAATCGGCATCTGCAACACCTGGTCCGAACTGACCCCCTGTAATGCCCATTTCCGACAGATCGCAGAGCGGGTAAAGCACGGCGTGCTGCAGGCGGGTGGCCTGCCGCTGGAGTTCCCCGCGATGTCGCTGGGCGAAACCAATATGCGCCCCACCGCCATGCTGTTCCGCAATCTGGCGGCGATGGAGGTGGAAGAGTCGATCCGTGCGCATCCGCTGGACGGCGTGGTGCTGCTGGTCGGTTGCGACAAGACCACCCCGGCCCTGCTGATGGGCGCTTCCTCCGTCGGCCTGCCGACACTGGTGGTGTCCGGCGGGCCGATGCTCAACGGCCGCTACCGGGGCGAAACCATCGGCTCCGGCACCCATGTCTGGAAGTTCTCGGAGGAAGTGCGCGCCGGCCGTATGTCGCAGGGCGAATTCCGTCAGGCTGAGAGCTGCATGTCACGCAGCGCCGGCCACTGCATGACCATGGGCACCGCTTCGACCATGGCGTCGATAGTGGAAGCACTGGGTATCGCGCTGCCCGGCAATGCGGCGATTCCCGCCGTGGATTCCCGCCGCTATACCTTGGCCCAACTCGCCGGCCGCCGCATCGTGGAGATGGTGGACGAAGACCTGCGCCCGGCGCAGATCCTGACCCGTCAGGCCTTCGAGAACGCCATCCGCGTCAACGGCGCGATCGGCGGCTCCACCAATGCGGTGGTGCACCTGCTGGCGTTGGCTGGCCGGCTGGGCGTGCCGCTGTCGCTGGACGACTGGGACCAGCTGGGCCGCGACGTGCCGACGCTGCTCAACCTGATGCCGTCTGGCAAATACCTGATGGAAGACTTCTTCTACGCCGGCGGCCTGCCGGTGGTGATGCGGCGCCTGCTGGAAGCCGGCCTGCTGCACGGCGATGCGCTGAGCGTCACCGGCCGCCCGGTCGCCGTCGAAATCGACGGGGCCGAATGCTTCGACGACGACGTGATCCGTCCGCTGGACCGGCCGCTGGTCGACCAGGGCGGCATCGCGGTGCTGCGCGGCAATCTGGCACCGGACGGCGCCATCCTCAAGCCGTCGGCCGCCAGCCCGTCCCTGATGCGCCACACCGGCCGCGCGGTGGTGTTCGAGAGCATCGAGCACTACAAGGCGCGCGTCGACGACCCCGAGTTGGACATCGACGAAACCTGCGTGATGGTGCTGAAGAACTGCGGCCCCAAGGGTTATCCCGGCATGGCCGAGGTCGGCAACATGGGCCTGCCCAAGAAGCTGCTGGAGCGCGGCATCACTGACATGGTGCGCCTGTCCGACGCCCGCATGAGCGGCACCGCCTACGGCACCGTGGTGCTGCATGCCGCGCCGGAAGCCGCTGCCGGTGGGCCGCTGGCGCTGGTGCAGGACGGCGACCTGATCGAACTGGACGTGCCGGCCCGCAAGCTGGTCCTGCATGTGTCCGACGAGGAGCTGGCACGCCGCCGCGCGGCATGGATCCCGCCGGAGCCGCCACCGTCCGGCTGGGCGCGTCTGTACTTCGATCACGTGATGCAGGCCGACCGAGGGGCGGACATGGACTTTTTGGTCGGCTGCCGGGGCGATGCCGTCCCGCGCGAGTCGCACTGACCCCCTTCGCACGTAACGACATCCGCCAACATAAACAGAGAGACACGAACATGGCGAATCTCAGTCTCAACCGGGTCTTCAAGGCCTACGACAACCATCCGCCGGTGATCCGCGACGTCAGCCTGTCGCTGTCGGAAGGCGAGTTCTGCGTCTTCGTCGGTCCGTCCGGCTGCGGCAAATCCACCCTGCTGCGCATGGTCGCCGGCCTGGAGGACATCACCGACGGCGAGCTGTGCATCGGCAACCGCCGGATGAACGAGATGCCGCCCGCCAAGCGCGGCGTCGCCATGGTGTTCCAGAGCTATGCGCTGTACCCGCACATGTCGGTGTACGACAACATGGCCTTCGGCCTGAAGCTGGCCCACACGCCGCGCCAGGAGATCGACCGCCGGGTGCAGGACGCCGCCCGCATCCTGCAATTGCAGCACCTGCTGGAGCGCAAGCCCAAGGCGCTGTCGGGCGGGCAACGGCAGCGGGTGGCGATCGGCCGGGCCATTGTGCGCGAGCCCGGCGTGTTCCTGTTCGACGAGCCGCTGTCCAACCTGGATGCGGCGCTGCGGGTACAGACCCGCATCGAGATCGCCCGGCTGCACCGCGAATTCGGCAAGGCCTCGACCATCTACGTCACCCACGACCAGGTCGAGGCGATGACCCTGGCCGACAAGATCGTGC
>CBIHQA010000053.1:0-12985 GCA_966211475.1 uncultured Neisseriales bacterium | reverse complement strand
CAAGGCGCTGCTGAGCTGGGGCATCGACAGGTGTTCCAGGTTCGCTTTGAGCCCGCCATACCATCCATCCGGCCGTCGCTCAGCGGAGAAATCTTCCAGCACCAGCCGCCCCCCCATCGCGGGTTGGATCCACTTGGCGACCTGGACCTTGCTGCCTTGCACCCGGGCCGACAGATTCGCGGCATCGAAGGGGAGATGGAATACCTGACCGCCCTGCCATTGGAATCGGGCGTTGGTCATCTCATCCGGCCGCCAGGGCAGATTGCCGGACAGGCCGTAGATCGCCACCCGCCCCTTGCGATCCTCGGCGAACAGGTCGGCGATATCGAGATCGAGCGCCGTCAGCCGGCCGTCACGCCAATCGATCGACGCAGAGGCTGCACCCTGAATGTCCAGATCCTCCAGCACGCTGCCAGCCAGCAAAGGTTGCAGCGCACGAAGGTAAAGCGGGCCAAGTTGCAGCTTGTCGCTCTTTGCCGCCAGCGCAGCCAGTTGCCCTTTGCGCCAGGCCAGGCTGCCATCCACTCTGCCAATGCCGGGCCAGACAAGGTGCCAGGCGGGCAATTCGCCATCACGGTCTCGCCAGCGTCCCTCCACCTGAACGAAGGGTGCCCCTTCGGCCTTCAGGTAGAGCGGTTGCCAGTAGACCTCCCCCTTGGGCCATTGCAAGGTCGCCTGCGCCTGCCAGGCATCGTTATCGCGGCGGAGATGCCCTTCTGCCTGCAACGTCACGCCTTCAGCCGCCCGGGTTCCATCCGCACTGGCAAATGCCAGCCCGATGATCGCTGCCTTGCCATCGAGCATCGCTCCAGCCTGCTTCCAGGACACATTGCCCGAGAGCACGCCAGCGCTCGGTGCGGGAACATCCGCGGGCCACCACGGCAAGGCGCTGACCACCGGCCACTCTTGGAACAGCAGCACTCCGCTGCTGCCATCCAGCGACACATCGGTAGCGTTCAGCCGCGCCCCTCGGTGAGTGACCACTTCCAGAGCGGCGTGGCGCGCAGCCCATTTCGCATCGACCTGCCAGGGGCTATCCACCAATCCGTCCGCCGCCAGCCGGCCCTGCTCGCAACGAGCGCCGGCTGGGCCTGTCCATCTCGCGCAGTCGAGCTTGATTCTGGAAACGGTACGATTGCCGGTAAGAATTCGCTCTGCGGACACCGTTGCACTACCGTTGGTATCCAAACGTACGTCCGCCTTCTCGATGCGAACGGACGGACCCTGTATCGAGCCAGCCTGGATAGACAGCGTGGCGGACGCGGCAGAAAGACTGGCAAGCAGTCCGCAGACGGCCTGCACCAGCCTCGAAGGTCGGGAATCAGGCCGGGAAGACACCGGTCGAGAGATAACGGTCGCCACGATCGCAGACGATCGACACCACGACGCCATTCTCCACCTCGCGCGCCACCTGCAGCGCTGCATACAGCGCGCCACCGGAGGAGATGCCGGCGAAGATGCCCTCTTCCGCGGCCAGGCGGCGGGCGGTGTCCTCTGCCGCCAGCTGCGACACGTAAACCATGCGGTCCACGCGACGGGCATCGTAGATGGTCGGTAGATAGGCTTCCGGCCATTTACGGATGCCCGGAATATTGGCCCCTTCCTCCGGCTGAACACCCACGATCTGCACGTTGGCGTTCTGTTCCTTCAGGAAACGGGAGCAGCCCATGATGGTGCCAGTCGTCCCCATGCTGGAGACGAAATGGGTAATCCGGCCTTCGGTATCGCGCCAGATCTCCGGCGCAGTGCCTTCGTAGTGAGCGAGTGGGTTGTCCGGGTTGCCGAACTGGTCGAGGATCTTGCCTTTGCCCTCGCGCTCCATCGCTTCCGCCAAGTCGCGCGCCCCTTCCATGCCACCCTCTTTCGAGGTCAGGATGATCTCGGCACCGAAGGCGCCCATGGTTTGCCGGCGCTCCACCGACAGATGCTCGGGCATGATCAGCACCATCCGGTATCCCATCACCGCCGCCGCCATCGCCAGCGCAATACCGGTATTGCCGCTGGTGGCCTCGATCAGCGTGTCGCCGGGATGGATATCGCCGCGAGCCTCGGCCCGACGGATCATGGACAAGGCCGGCCGGTCCTTTACGGACCCTGCCGGGTTGTTGCCTTCCAGCTTCACCAGCACGGCAGTGGACGACGGCACACCGAACGCAGCCGGCAAACGCTTGAGTTGCACCAGCGGCGTATTACCGACCGTGGATTCGAGAGTGGGAAAACGCATGGAGATCAGTCCGGAAACGGCAAGCCCCGTGCGGGGCACAGGGCTTGCAGTGTAACAACCTGACGGGAGGTCGCGCTAATCACGAATTGATCTAACCTAATCGATTAGCCCTTACCCTTTCCACCGCCATTGCCGCCACCATGGTCGCCGCCGTTGCCGCCGCCATGGTCACCACCCTTGCCGTGGCCCTTGCCGCTATCGCCGGTGGTGGACTGATCGTCGTCCGTCAACGTCGACTTGCCCTTGTGCTTGCCATGCGCAGTCTTGTCCGTCTTGCTCTTGGTGGACTTGCTGGCATGCTTGGTCTTGCTGGTCGTCGCGGTCGTGGCCGTCGTGGTGGTGGCAGTCGCCGTCACGGTCGTGGGAGCCGGCGCCTTCTTGGCCGGTACAGCCGGTGCCTGACCCGGAACAGCCGGCGCCGTACCGGACGGCGTGGTCACGCGCTGCCCGTTCAGAACCACCGAGCCCCGCATCTTGTTCAGCACACCCTGATTAAAGCCAGGTAGATTGCGAACGTCATCCCAGGTTTTCACAGTGCCATCAGTCAAGGCATCGGACAGCGTTTGCGCCTGGGTGGTGTTCAAGCCATAAGACTTCAACTGCGAGGAGGTCACCGCCGTGGTCCCCAGGTCGACGGGTTGAGCCGACGTCGTGCCGGTTGCGCTCGTTGTCGTAGTGGTCGTACCACCAGTACTCGTGGTGGTGGTCGTGGTAGTCGTCGCCGCGTGAGCCAGCACGCCGACGCCCAGCAGCAACGTCACCAGCGTGCGGGATACGAGTTGCTTCATCGAAGTCTCCTTGTTCTGGAGTGAGGAATTCAGTCTAACGCGCACGGTCCAGCCTGGCGCATCCTTATCGATGAGGCTACTCGCCCCCCGATGAACGGAACCTGAATCCCTCCCAAAGCCCGATTCAATCCCTGCCGGTATGTTTACCCCAGCCAGACCCGGGCATTGCGGAACATGCGCAGCCACGGGCTTTCCGCCGGCCAATCCGCCGGATGCCAGGAGAAGTTGACCGTCCGCGACGTCCGTTCCGGGTGCGGCATCAGGATGGTGAAGCGGCCATCCGGTGTCGTCACGCCGGCAATGCCGTCCGGCGACCCGTTGGGGTTATGCGGATAGACATCGGCGGGCTGCGCGTCGGACCCGATGTAACGCAGCGACGTTGCCACGCCCTGACGGTGTTCGTTGTCGCGGAACCATGCGCGGCCTTCACCGTGAGAGACCACCACCGGCAGGCGGCTGCCTTGCATGCCGGCCAGGAACAACGACGGGCTGTCGGTGACTTCCACCATCACCAGCCGCCCCTCGAACTGCTCGGACGCATTGCGCACGAACTTCGGCCAGTTGCCCGCCCCCGGGATCAGGTCGTGCAGGTTGCTCATCATCTGGCAGCCGTTGCACACCCCCAGCGCAAAGGTATCCGTCCGCCCGAAGAAGGCGGCGAACTGGTCACGCGCACGCGGGTTGAGCAGGATGGTCTTGGCCCAGCCTTCGCCCGCGCCCAGCACGTCGCCGTAGGAGAAACCGCCGCACGCCACGAAACCGTGGAAATCCGCCAGGTTGACGCGGCCGGCGATGATGTCGCTCATGTGGACATCGGTGGCATCGAAACCGGACTGGTGGAACACCGCGGCCATCTCGACCTGCCCGTTGACGCCCTGTTCGCGCAGCACCGCAATCCGCGGGCGAACCACCTTGCTGATATAGGGCGCTGCCACGTTGTCGGCCGGATTGAAGCTCAGCTCGGCAAACAGACCGCGATCCGAGGCATCTGCAATACGGAACCTCTCCTGGTCCGCGCAGGCTGGATTGTCGCGCAGACGCTGAATGCGCCAGCTGGTTTCCGACCAAGCCAACTGCAGGTCGGCACGGGACTCATCCAGCAGCGTACGGCCATCCAGCTGCACCGCAAGGCGTTCGTCCGCCTGCAGCGTACCGATCTCATGCAACAGGCCAGACAGGCCGACTGCCGCAAACACGTCGCGCACGGCCGCCAGGTCTTCACCGCGCACTTGCAGCACGGCGCCCAGCTCTTCGTTGAACAGCACAGCCAGCGCGGTCGTCGCATCCTTTGCCAACCCGTCCAGCGACAGCGTCACGCCCAGACGGCTGGCGAACGCCATTTCCGCCGCGGCCGCAAACAGACCACCGTCGGAGCGGTCATGGTAGGCCAACAGCCGGCCTTCGCCGTTCAGCCGTTGAATGGCGCCAAAGAAGGCGCTCAGATGCGTCGGTTGATCCAGGTCCGGTGCAACGTTGCCGCTCTGATTGAAAACCTGCGCCAGCGCCGAGCCGCCCAGGCGGTTCTTGCCGGCGCCCAGGTCCACCAGCAGCAGGTGGCTGCCGGCAACATTCTGCAGCTCCGGCGTCAGCGTCTTGCTGCCGTCCACGACGGGTGCAAAGGCGGACACGATCAGCGACAGCGGTGCCGTCACCGACTTTTGCGTTTCACCATCACGCCACACCGTCTTCATCGACAGCGAATCCTTGCCGACCGGAATACTGATGCCGAGCGCCGGACACAGCTCCATACCGACCGCCTTCACCGTGTCGAACAAGTTGGCATCCTCGCCCGGGTGGCCAGCCGCGGCCATCCAGTTGGCGGACAGCTTCACGTCGCCCAGCTTCTCGATGCGGGCAGCAGCAATGTTGGTAATCGCCTCGCCTACGGCCATGCGACCGGAAGCAGCCGCATCAATGACGGCGATTGGGGTGCGTTCGCCCATGGCCATTGCCTCGCCGGCCAGCGTGTCGAAGCCGAGCGCGGTAACCGCCACGTCCGCCACCGGCACCTGCCAGCGGCCGACCATCTGGTCGCGTATCGTCAGGCCGCCCACGGAACGGTCGCCGATGTTGACCAGGAAGCTCTTGTCCGCCACCGACGGTAGTCGCATCACGCGGTAAGCCGCATCCTTCAGATCGATGCCCGTAGTGTCGAATGCCGGCAGCTCGTGTTTGAGGTGAGTGACATCGCGGGTCATGCGCGGCGGCTTGCCCAGCAGCACGTCCATCGCCATGTCGACCGGCGCGTTGCCGAACAGGCTGTCTTCCACCTGCAACTGCTTTTCCGCAGTCGCCGTGCCGATCACCGCAAACGGGCAGCGCTCGCGCTCGCACAGCGCAGCAAAGCCGTCGAGGTCTTCCGGCCGGATCGCCAGGACATAGCGCTCCTGCGATTCGTTACACCAGATTTCCTTCGGCGACATCGCCGACTCTTCGATGTGCACGTCCCGCAGGCGGAACACGGCGCCCCGGTCGGAGCCATGCGCCAGTTCCGGCAGAGCGTTCGACAGACCACCGGCACCGACGTCATGCAGGCTGAGGATCGGGTTGCGTTCGCCCAACTGCCAGCAACGGTCGATCACTTCCTGGGCACGGCGCTCCATTTCCGGATTGCCCCGCTGCACGGAGTCGAAATCGAGGTCGGCCGTGTTCACACCGGTATCCATGGAGGACGCGGCACCACCGCCCAGGCCGATCAGCATGCCCGGCCCGCCAAGCTGGATCAGCAACGCGCCCGGCACCACGTCCTTCTTCTCGACATGGCGCTCGTCGATGTTGCCGTAACCGCCGGCGATCATGATGGGCTTGTGATAGCCACGCACCTCACCCGCCACCGACTGCTCGTAGGTGCGGAAATAACCAGCCAGATTGGGCCGGCCGAATTCATTGTTGAATGCAGCCCCACCGATCGGCCCTTCGATCATGATCGACAGGGCGGAGGCGATCCGTTCCGGCTTGCCATACGCCTGCTCCCAGGGCTGCGGCGCATCCGGGAAGTTGAGGTTGGACACAGTGAAGCCCGCCAGGCCCGCCTTCGGCTTGCCGCCGATGCCGGTCGCGCCTTCGTCGCGGATTTCGCCGCCCGCGCCGGTCGATGCGCCCGGGAAGGGGGAAATCGCCGTCGGGTGGTTATGGGTCTCGACCTTCATCAAGATATGGGTCGGACGCTCCTGGAAGCCGTACATCCGGGTATCCGGGTCCGGGAAGAAGCGCCCGATGGTTGCACCGCGAATCACCGAGGAGTTGTCGCTGTAGGCAACCAGGGTGTCGGCCGGGCTGAGCTGGTGGGTATTGCGGATCATCTGGAACAGCGACTTCGGCTGCTGTTCGCCATCCACGATGAAGTCCGCATTGAAGATCTTGTGCCGGCAGTGCTCGGAATTCGCCTGCGCGAACATCATCAGCTCGACGTCGGTCGGATTGCGCCCCACCTGGGTGAAGTTGTCGAACAGGTAGTCAATTTCGTCTTCCGACAGCGCCAGGCCCCAATCCCGGTTGGCTTGGACTAGCGCGGCGCGACCGCCCTTCAGCAGGTCCACCGAAACCAGCGTGCGCGGCTCCAGGTGCCGGAACAATCCATCGGCTTGCGTCAGGTCTTCGAGCACCGTCTCCGTCATTCGGTCGAAGATCAACGGCTTGATCACGGCCAGCATTGCCGCATCCACCATTCCGCCGCCTTGGGGCACGATGCCGAAGGCGATGCCGCGCTCGATGCGGCGCACCCGCTTTAGCCCGGCGTTATGGGCAATGTCGGTCGCCTTGGAAGACCACGGGGAGATCGTGCCGACGCGGGGCAGTACGAACAGCAGGCTACCCGACAGCGGCTGGGCCGGCTTGAACTCGTCGTAGGTCAGCAACCGCTCGACGGTGGCGTGCTCCTCGTCCGACAGCGGCGAATCGCTCTCGATCAGGTGCACCCAGCGCGTACGGATTTCGGGCAACACCGGCAGTTGAGCGGCGAGTTGCTCGCGCAGTTTGGCCAGACGGAAGTCGGACAGCGCTTGCGCGCCGAAGAGGGGGGTCACGATCGACATGCGGCACCAATCTGAGAATTGCAGAGGCCGTCAGTCGGTGCGCCCGGGTTCCGGACGGCGGTTCACCAGGGAACAGGGCGAGACAACGCTGAGCGGCGAGAGGCCGTTGCAAAAGCACGGAAATCGGCGCGGATGATACCGCAAAGTGATTGATTTTTCGACAGGAAACCGGCCACTGACCGGTCGGAAAAGGTCGCCTTAGCGAGCAAAATGAAGCCCTCCGCAGACCTTCGGAGGGCGGTGGCACGCTCCCTCCCCCGTCCGGGAAGAGGGAACCGCACCGAAGCAACGATCAGTCAGCGCTCAGCTGGCTTTCGTGTTTTGCCCGGCCCGCTGGTCGCGAGCCGCCACGCGTGCGTGGGCATCGTTACGGCGGCCGGTTCCACGGCTGCCCTGGCTCTGCCCGCCCTTGCGGCCGATTTCCGCCATGTGGGCTCGGTCCCCGCTGACCGCTTCACCGCCCTTACGGCCGGCTGCACGCGCCTCTTCCGACGTGAATTCGTGCGCGGTTCCCTTCATATGCGCCGCCCTTCCCCCTTGTGCCGCAATCTGGCGCTGACGCTCCTTGTCCATCGAAGCGAAGCCCCGGTTGCTGCGCTGCTCATTTTCCCGTGTAGCCATCATCCATATCCTTTTGCAGGCGTTGACCGACTCCGGAGCGCGCAGGCACCACATGCGGCTGAAGACACAGCCTGCGCACCTTTGCCGACTATGCCCCGGAGATCGCACCACTCTTCAACCGCGTCGGAGTCTCAGCAATCGACATGCCATCCGGCATGTACGTAGCCATACCGACGCGCACTTGGGACGAACACCCTTTAAACAGGCTCCGCCGCGGCGATACCACTGCATTTCCGGTCGTCCGGAAGGCACCGCGTAGTAGATGACAGCGAAATTGGGGAAGAATTCAGCGGGAAACTTTACAAGTGCCGGTACAATTTACAGCGGAGCCCGCCAGCAGCGGCCCGAGCAGCCGGGAAGCCGCATGCAGCCTTGATCGCAGAAGATTCTTCGTTTATTTGCGGCGCGCTCACCAAGCCACCTCGTCTTTCGACCAGTATCGAGGCGAGACGGTCAGCTCGGGCGCAGAAAAACAAAACGGCCCATGCGGGCCGTTTTGATCCAGGCAGCTACGTCGCGACGCCGTTGCCATCCAGAAGATTTACAGACGCAAACCGCCGCCTGCCGCCTCCGGCAACTCGATCTTCACCTCCAGCACATCCAGGTTGTCCTGGCGCTCCAGGTGCACCTTGATATCGTCCGGGTTGATGGACACGTATTTGGAGATGACGGCCATCAATTCCTTTTGCAGCGCCGGCAGGTAGTCGGGGCGATGATCCCGCCCGGTCCGCTCGTGTGCCAGGATGATCTGCAGCCGCTCCTTGGCGACGCTGGCCGATTTCTTTTTCTCGCCAAGCAGGAAGGAAAGAAAGGACATGGCTTACTTTCCCCCGAACAGACGCTTGAAGAAACCCGGCTTCTCATAATCGACAAACCGCAGCGGCCGATCTTCTCCCACGAAGCGGGCGACCACGTCCTTATAAGCCTCGGCCACGTCCGAACCGTTCATATGAACCGCCGGAATCCCCTGGTTGGAAGCCTGCAGCACGATTTCGGATTCCGGGATCACGCCGATCAGCTTGATCCGCAGGATTTCCTGAATATCCGCCAACGACAGCATTTCACCGTCGTCCACCCGCTTCGGGTTGTAACGGGTGATCAGCAGGTGCTCCTTGACCGGCTCGCCGCCATCTTCCGCCCGCTTGGACTTGGAGGCCAGGATGCCCAGGATACGGTCCGAGTCGCGCACCGACGACACTTCCGGGTTGGTCACCACCAGCGCCTCATCGGCGAAGTAGGCGGCCAGCAGCGCCCCGGTTTCAATCCCGGCGGGCGAATCGCAAACGATGTTCTCGAAGCCCATGTCCTTGAGCTCGTTCAGCACCCGCTCCACGCCTTCCTTGGTCAGCGCATCCTTGTCGCGCGTCTGCGATGCCGGCAACACGTACAGGTTTTCGGAATGCTTGTCGCGGATCAGCGCCTGGTTGAGGCTGGCTTCGTTGTGGATCACGTTCACGAAGTCGTAAACCACCCGCCGCTCGCACCCCATGATGAGGTCGAGGTTGCGCAGCCCGACGTCGAAATCGATCACGACAGTCTTCGCGCCGCGCAGGGCCAGCCCCGAAGCGAAGCTCGCGCTGCTGGTGGTCTTGCCGACCCCCCCTTTGCCGGAGGTCACGACGATCACTTTGGCCATGCTCTACTACCCCTTGCGCAGCCGTCATCAGACGGCGTCTGTCTTAATTCTTGTAACCTGACCGCCTGGATCAGGCCCATCCAATCCCACACACCGCTGGACGCGTTCAGAGCACCAACGGTTCCATGATCAGCTTTTCGCCTTCCAGACGAATCTGCGCCGGCTTGCCCGCCACATTGTCCGGCAGCGGCGTGTCGGTCGTCCGGTAGATGCCGGCAATCGAAATCAGCTCCGGCTCCAGGCAGGTCGTGAAGATGCGCGCGCCCTGGTTGCCACGGGCCCCAGCAATCGCCTTACCGCGCAACGGGGCGTAGACGTGGATGCTGCCGTCCGCAATCACCTCGGCACCGAAACTCACCATCGCCAGCACCACCAGGTCGGCGCCCTTGGCATACACCTGCTGGCCAGACCGCAGCGGCTTGTCGACCACCACCGTGGTAGCAGCGGTCGGCACCGGGACTTCCCGTACAACTTCCTTCACCACCTCCTGCACCACCGTCTCGACGCGGACCGGCGCCGGCTTGGCATCGCCCCCTTCGGGCGACTCGGTCAGTCCGGCATCCAGCATCGCCTGCATCTGCGCATCACTGCCGGATTTGGCGGCAATCGGCACCATCTTGTATTGGCGGAGCAGCGCGATCAGGGCCGGAACATCCAGCGGATTCGCATCGTCCCGTACCTCGCGCAGGTCGATGACGACCGGATCCTGATTGAAGAAATGCGGGGTCCGTGCCATCCGCGCGGCCAACTCTTGCTCGAGCGCAGCCAGGTCGCAGGTCTTCAACACCACGCTGACCAGCGTGAGGTTGGCACTTTTCAGGTCGAAAACAGCAGGGTCTTTGGCGGAAGCCAGCACGGTGGGCAGTCGCTTTGCAAAATGCCGGAAGTGTACCGGCGGCCCAGCCGGTCGGCAATGGAAGGCGCCACCCGATTCGCTCGCCAGCCCGCTACACAAGCCCTCGCCGCCCAATGTAGCTGCGTGCGCCGCCCGTCGGTTACCTATGCAAGCTGGATTTCGCCTTCTGCGCTGCCCATCGGGACAAGCCGAGCGTCCGTTCGACGGCGACATCCGCATTTCACGATACAATGTGACGTTTCATTCGCTGCGCAGGAACGATTCATGAAGCTCGCCCCCGCGATGCTCCGTCAGCGCCTGACGACTGCCCGCGTGCTGATCGTCGGCGACGTGATGCTGGACCGCTACTGGTTCGGCGAAGTCAATCGCATCTCCCCCGAAGCGCCTGTGCCGGTGGTTCGGGTCCAGAAAAGCGAAGAACGCCCGGGCGGTGCTGCCAACGTCGCACGCAACATTGCCGCCCTGGGTGCCAAAGCCACGTTGCTGTCGGTAGTCGGCGACGACGAACCCGGCCACGTGCTGGAAAAACTGTTGAACGACGAACAGGTGGAAACCAGCCTGTTCAGCGACGCCGAATTCGTCACCACCGTCAAACTGCGCGTGCTGGGCCGCCAGCAGCAATTGCTGCGCATCGACTTCGAGCAGCAGCCCAGCCACGAAGTGCTGGCCGCCAAGCTGAACGATTACGCCGCGCGCCTGCCGCAAGTCGATGCGGTCATCCTGTCCGACTATGGCAAGGGTGGCCTCGCACATATCCGCGAAATGATCCGGCTCGCCCGCGAAGCCGGCAAACCGGTCCTGATCGACCCAAAGGGCGACGATTACGAGCGCTACCGCGGCGCCACATTGCTGACTCCCAATCGCTCAGAGTTCCGTGAAGTTGCCGGCAAGTGGAAGGACGACGCGGAACTCGAAGCCAAGGCCCGCCAGCTCCGCGAAGACCTGGAACTCGACGCCCTGCTGGTCACCCGCAGCGAAGAAGGCATGTCGCTGTTCCTGCCGGACAAAACCGTCAACCAGCCGACCGTCGCCCGTGAAGTATTCGACGTCACCGGCGCCGGCGACACCGTCATCGCCACCCTCGGCCTGATGCTGGCTGCCCAGGTACCACTGCCCGAAGCCATCGAATGGGCCAACCGCGCCGCCGGCATCGTGGTCGGTAAGCTTGGCACGGCCGTCGTCCAACCCGAAGAATTGTTCGGAGAGTAATCCCCATGTACGTCGTTACCGGCGCGGCCGGCTTCATCGGCTCCAACATCGTCAAGGCCCTCAACGCCCGCGGCATCACCGACGTGATCGCGGTCGACAACCTGACCAAGGGCGACAAGTTCAAGAACCTGGTCGACTGCGACATCGCCGATTTCCTGGACAAGGAAGACTTCATCCAGATGATCGCGGATGGCCAGTTCAACGACGCCATCACGGCCATCCTGCACCAGGGCGCCTGCTCCGACACCATGGAGCACAACGGCCGCTACATGCTGGAGAACAACTACCGCTACTCGCTGCATCTGCTGGAGTTCTGCCAGGAAGAGGAAATCCCCTACATCTACGCGAGCTCCGCCGCCACCTATGGCGACCGCGAAGGTTTCCGGGAAGAGCGTCCGTTCGAGAACCCACTCAACGTCTACGGTTACTCCAAGTTCCTGTTCGACCAGATCATCCGCCGCCGCCAGGAAAGCCTGACCGCGCCGGTGGTCGGCCTGCGCTACTTCAACGTCTACGGCCCGGGCGAACAGCACAAAGGCCGCATGGCGTCGGTGGCCTACCACCAGTACCACCAATACTGGGAAACCGGCAAAGTGAAGCTGTTCGAAGGCTGCGACGGCTACGGCAATGGCGAGCAGAAGCGCGATTTCATCCACGTGGACGACGTCGTGAAAGTCAACCTGTTCTTCCTCGACCATCCGGAAGTCGCCGGCATCTTCAACTGTGGCACCGGCCGCGCCCAGCCCTTCAATGACGTGGCGGAAACCGTGGTCAACAGTTGCCGCGCCTTCGAAGGCAAGAGCATCCTGACCCGCGAGGAAATGCTCGCCCAAGGCGCCCTCGAATACACGCCGTTCCCGGATGCACTGCGCGGCAAGTACCAGAGCTTCACCGAAGCCGACACCGTGCTGCTGCGCGAAGCCGGTTACGAGGAGCCCTTCATGACCGTACAAGAAGGCACGGCACGTTACGTGGAATGGATGCTGGCCCGCGACAAACGCAGCAAGTAAGCCTGCAAACAGCAGGTCGATCCAGCAAAGAAAAAGGGCGGGAAATCATCCCGCCCTTTTTCTTTGCTGCCCGACCAGCCGAACAGCTCACGCTTGAGCTCCGTCTTGTCTCGCCGCCGCTGGCTCTTTGCATCCACGCCATGTGCTCCGGCACGCCGCTGGCGGGCCAATACCGCCAGCGGATTACGCGGCACCATCGTCTTGTCGAATTTCTTCATTCTGATCATCCTTTCTTTACGCCGAGCCAGCCTGGCTCAGCCTTTCACGCACAACACCTGCTTCAGGGTGTGCACCACCTCGACCAGGTCGGTCTGCTGCGCCATCACCTGGTCGATATCCTTATAGGCGCCCGGAATCTCGTCGATCACACCCCCATCCTTGCGGCATTCCACCCCGAGCGTCTGTGCTTCCAGGTCTCGCCTGGAAAACCGCCGCTTGGCCTCGGTTCGGCTCATCCGGCGACCCGCGCCATGCGAACAAGAGCAAAAGGAATGTGGGTTGCCCAGGCCGCGAACAATGTAGCTCTTCGCCCCCATGCTCCCCGGGATGATCCCCATCTGCCCTTCCCGCGCACTGATTGCTCCCTTGCGGGTGATGAACAGCGTTT
>CBIHQA010000052.1:0-12999 GCA_966211475.1 uncultured Neisseriales bacterium | reverse complement strand
ATCAGCCTGGCAATTTCGCCCAGCGCCCGCCACGCCGCCCTGCATGCGATGCGAACCGCGAGAAACCTGGGCGTGCAGGTCAGCTTCGACACCAATCTGCGGCTGGCGCTGTGGTCGCTGGAGCAGGCACGGGAAGGCGTCACCGAAGCGCTGTCGCTGACCGACGTGGCGCTGCCCGGCCTGGACGACGTCACGCAACTGTTCGGCCCCAGTTCGCCGGACGAACTGGTCGACCAGATCCTGCAACTCGGCCCCCGCCTGGTGGTGCTGAAAATGGGCGCCCACGGCTGCCTGGTCGCCACCCCGGACGAACGACAGCTAGTCCGCCCCTACCCGGTCGACGCCAAGGACGCCTCCGGCGCGGGCGACTGCTTCGACGGCGCCTTCCTCGCCCGGCTGGCCGCCGGTGATGACCCGTTCCGCGCCGCCCGCTACGCCAACGTGGCCGCCGCGCTCTCCACCACCGGCTTTGGCGCGGTGGCGCCGATTCCGGATGGGCGGACGGTGCAAGCTGCGCTGGAGCGCGATCCGGGTTGAATCGGACGAGCCCGTCAGCTGCGCGGCGCCTGCCCCGGTGCTGCCGCTCCCTCGATCTGCTGCAGCTTGCGTAGGGCGCAATAACCGAAGGGCATTGCGCCGTATTCGACGGCAGGTGCATGAGCGAGAGGTAAACGCGACCGCGACCAGTGACGGTCACTTTTGCCTGGCGTAGGTCTATCGAGATGAGAATTCGGCGCAATGCCCTTCGGTTACGCCGCGCAGCAAGTCCCCTTGCGGGATTGCGCCCTACATGGGCTGTCGGAGGAAGGGGGCGGGCCGGGGCGACTGTGTTGAATGGCCCCCTGTTTGAACGATCGAGAAATCCTCGGTGCTTGTCGACGCCTCGCGCGTCCCTTGTCAGTAAACCTGCCCGTAACCCTCATCCGCTGATCCGCTAACGGGATCACAGCAGCCGCCCCTCCCCCGCACCCCGCAGCACGGACGGCAAAGCCGACCGCCGCCTCCGCAGCAGCAGCACCAGCCTCCCACCTTGCGCCATCCGGCTTCGACGCCACCGGCACGAACCCTCGGCCCCCCCGCCACCGGTCGACTGGTACATGCCAACGGCCGTCCGTGATGCATTACCAAAGGTATGCGAAAGGGTGCAGAAAATGTAACTGGAGGCGTCAGTCAGGATTGTTACGCTGTGTCCGCTGCATCACATACCAAGTCCGAGCGTGAAAAAAGCACCCCTGCACTCTCGCTTGGCCATTGGATGACCTACAAGACAAGTTGATGGTTTTGCAGTCTTACTGGAGGAGAGAACACATGCGCGTACAGACATCCAAACGAGCCCTGCTGATTGCCCTGGTTGCCGCGGGCGTGGTGGGCACATCCGCACTGGCCGAAGACGCCAACGTGGTGAAGATCGGTTTCTCCGCACCGCTGACCGGCCCGGCGGCCCACCATGGCGCCGACCTGATGCACGCGGTGGAAATCGCACTGGACGAGGCCAACGCCAAGAAATACAAGCTCGATGGCAAGGTGACCCAGTTCAAGCTGGTCGCCGAGGACGACGGGGCCGATCCGAAGACCGCCGCGACCGTCGCACAGCGGCTGGTGGACCAGAAGGTCGCCGTGGTGATCGGCCACTACAACTCCGGCACCAGCATCCCGGCGTCGCGGATCTATGCGGAAGCAAAGATCCCGCAGATCTCGCCGGCGGCAACCAACCCGACGCTGACCCACCAGGGCTTCCCCTCGGTGTTCCGCACCCTCAACAGCGATGCGGCGCTGGGCCGCTACGCCGGTGACTTCATGGTGAAGGACCTCAAGTCCAAGCGTATCGCGGTGATCGACGACCGCACCGCCTACGGCCAGGGTCTGGCGGACGAAGTGGTCAAGGCGATCAAGGCCGCCAACGGCAACCTGGTGGTGCGTGAGTACACCAATGACAAGGCTACGGACTTCGCCCCGCTGATGACTACCTGCAAGGCGGCCAACGTCGACATCGTGTTCTTCGCCGGTCTGGATGCCCAAGCCGCGAGCATGGCGCGCCAGATGAAGAACCTCGGCGTGAAGGCCGGCTTCCTGAACATCGGCGACCTCCCCAATGAGCAGTTCGTCAAGATGGCAGGCGACGCCGCCGAAGGGGTCTATGCCTTCAGCTACGGCCTGCCGCTGCAGAACATGCCGCGTGGCGCCAAGTTCGACAAGAAGATGAAGGACAAGTACGGCCAGGGCGTGGTGCAGTTCGGCCCCTTCGCCTACGACGCCACCATGGCCGCGATCACCGCGATGGTGAACGCCAAGTCTGCCGACCCGGTGAAGTTCCTGCCGGAGCTGAAGAAGGTGAACTACGACGGTATCACCGGCGAGATCAACTTCGACGAATTCGGCGACCTGAAGCATGCCGCGGCCACTGTCTTCCAGTTCAAGGGCGGCAAGTGGAACACGCTGGCGGTGAAGCGCGGCAACTGAGCATCTCCCTCTCACCACGCTTCTCTCGAAGTTTTCTCTCTCCCTCTCAAACCAACCCGTGGTGAGGGTCCTCGGGGAGCACTGTGTGGGACAGTGCTCCCTGTTTTTTTGCGACGCCCCTCACTGGTCGTGCCGGCAGCCGCATGCGCATGACACCCACAGGTATTTCCCGTTCGCTGCGCGAGGCGGGCCTGCAAGCCGCGCCTCATCGGGCATCCGGCAAGCGGGATGTATTACCAAAGGTAGGCCAAAGGCTGCAGGAAATGTAACTGGGTGCGGCAGGCAGAGTGGTTAGCCTGTACGCACTGCATCCCGCACCGAAATCAGGCCGGCTGGCGCCCCGAAGTTTGTTGGATTGCCCGGTCCGCAGGGCCTCGCTGGCCCGCGCCTGGCAACGCATGTTCCTAGAGGAGAAATCCAAATGAGTTTTACCGGAGTCCATACGCCGCTCGTCATGCCCTTCCTCGCGGATGGCGAAATCAACCATGACTTGTTGGCCCGGCATGCCACGGACCTGGCCGGCAAGGTGTCCGGCCTGGGCGTGGGCGGCACCACCGGCGAATACTATGCGCTGAGTTTCGAAGAGCGCGTCCGTACCTACCACACCGTGGCGGAGGCGGTCGGCGGCAAGACCTACCTGAACGCCGGCATCAATGCGACCACCACCCAGGAAGTGATCCGGCTGGGCCAGGCCGCCAAGCAAGCCGGCATCCCGGCCCTGCTGGTTGCCGCGCCGTACTATGCGCAGCCGACGCAGGACGAGCTGCTGAGCCACCTGCTGAAGGTGGACGACGCACTCGACATGCCGACCATGCTGTACAACTTCCCGGCCCGTACCGGCACCGAGATCAGCGACCGCGTGCTCGCCGAAGTCCTCGAGCGGCCCAATTTCGTCGCGATGAAGGAAAGCACCGGCGACATTTCCCACCTGCACCACCTGGCCACCCATTTCCGCGACAAGCTGATCCTGGCCTGCGGGATGGACGACCAGGCGCTGGAATTTTTCGTCTGGGGTGCCAAGAGCTGGTACGCCGGCGCGTCCAACTTCCTGCCGGAAGCGCATACGGAACTGTTCGATGCCTGCGTCAAGCGCGGGGACTTCGAAACCGGCCGCGCGCTGATGACCCAACTACTGCCGATCCTCGAACTGCTGGAGCGCAGCGGCAAGTTCATCCAGCACGTGCGCTACGGCTGCGAACTGGCCGGCAAGCCGGTCGGCGTCGCGCGGGCTCCGCTCGGCACGCTCACCGAAGAAGAGCGCCAGACCTTCGCCAAGCTGGTCAAGCCGCTGCTGCGCACCGAGTAATCGGCATGGGCGCGACACAGGAATTCGTTCGCTTCCCCGCCCCGGATGGCGTGAACGGGTGGTGGGAGAGCCTGCCGCCCGCGCCGGCGGCCAACACGGTGTCCTCGGATGGCCGGTTCGACTGGGTGGTGGTCGGTGGCGGCATCACCGGGCTGTGCGCCGCCCGGCGGCTGGCCGAGCTGGCCCCCGACGCGTCGATCGCGCTGGTCGAGGCCGACCGCATCGGGCGCTCGACCGCCGGACGCAATTCCGGTTTCTTCGTCGACCTGCCGCACGACATCAGCAGCGAAAGCTATTCGCGCAGCGTGGAAGCGGACAAGGCGGACGTGCGGTTCCAGCGCCACGGCATCGACTACGTCCGCAACACGGTCCGCGAGCACAACATCGACTGCGATTGGCGCGACGACGGCAAATTCCATGCGGCGGTGAACAAGCGGGGGCAAGCGGGGCTGGTTCACTTCGCCGACGGCCTGACCCGCATCGGCGAGGCCTACGACTGGCTCGACCAGGCGGCCATCGCCAAGGTGACCGGCACCGATTTCTATCGCGGCGCGGTGTTCACGCCGGGCTGCAGCACGGTGCAGCCGGCGGCGCTGATGCGCGGCCTGGCGGCGACGCTGCCGCAGAACGTAACCGTTTTCGAGCTGAGCGCGGTGCGGGGCATCGAACACCAGGGCGGGGCGAAGGTACTCGCCTTCGACCACGGCCGGCTCACCGCCAAGCGGGTGATCCTTTGCACCAACGCCTATGCGGCCCGGTTCGGCGGGCGGCCGAACGGTCTGCTGCCGGTCTACACCTTTGCCTCGATGAGCCGCGTGATGACGCCGGGCGAAATCCAGCGGCTCGGCGGCCAGCACGCGTGGGCGCTGATCCCCGCCGACCCGATGGGCACCACGGTGCGCCGGCTGGGCACGGACCGCATCTGCGTGCGCAACCACTTCGTGTTCCGACCGGATGTCGAGGTATCGCAGGCCGACCTGGCCAAGGCCAGGCGCTTGCACCAGCGATCGTTCGACCGGCGCTTCCCGATGCTGAAGGACGTGGCGCTGGAATACACCTGGGGTGGCGCGCTGTGCCTGTCCGCCAACAACGGAACGATGTTCGGGCAACGGGACGATGGCGTGTACGAGGCCATCGGCTGCAACGGCCTGGGCCTCTCGCGGGGGTCCACCTCGGGCAAGTTGATCGCGGAATACGCGCTGGGGCAATCCAGCGAGCTGCTGCAACAACTGCTGAAGCAGCCGCGCCCGCGTTCGATGCCGGTAAGGCCGATTTCGGACATCGCGGTGTCGGCGGCGATCTGGATCAAGGAATTCTCGGCGGGGGCCGAGCTTTAACTTTGGAGGGGGTAGCACATGAGCACGTATCAGGAATGGAAGCAGAAAGCGCAAGCCTTGTCCCTGGACGGGCGGGCGTTCATCGCCGGGCAGCGCTGCGCCTCGGCATCGAATGAGACGTTCCAGACGCTGAACCCGTCGACCGGCAAGGCGCTCGCCGACGTCGCCCGCTGCGACGCCCCGGATGTGGATCGCGCGGTGCAGGCCGCCCGCGAAGCCTTCGAATCCGGCGTGTGGTCGAAAGCCGCACCGGCGCACCGCAAGGCCGTGCTGTCGAAGCTGGCGCTGCTGATCGAAGAACACACCGAGGAACTGGCGCTGCTCGAAGCGCTGGAAGCCGGCAAGCCGATCGGCGAGTGCCTGGCGCTCGACATCCCGGAATCCGCCGCCTGCATCCGCTGGCATGCGGAAGTCACCGACAAGCGCTACGACGCGCTGTCCCCGTCCGGCGCCAACGTGGTCAGCATGATCACCCGCGAGCCGATCGGCGTGGTCGGCGCGGTGCTGCCGTGGAACTTCCCGGCGCTGATGCTGGCGTGGAAGATCGGCCCGGCATTGTCGGTCGGCAACAGCATCGTGGTGAAGCCGGCCGCACAGACCTCGCTGTCCACCCTGCGCATCGCCGACTTGGCGCTGGAAGCCGGCTTGCCGGCCGGCGTGTTCAGCGTCGTCACCGGCTTCGGCCAAAGCGCGGGTCAGGCGCTGGGCGTCCATCCGGACGTCGACCTGATCGCCTTCACCGGCTCCACCGAAACCGGCAAGCGTTTCCTGCATTATTCGGCCGACACCAACCTGAAGCGGGTGGTGCTGGAGTGCGGCGGCAAGAACCCGCAAGTGGTGCTGCCCGACGTCGCCAACCTGGATGCGGTGGCGGAGCAAGCCGTGGCCGCCGCCTTCTGGAACATGGGCGAAAACTGTAGCGCCGGCTCGCGCATGCTGGTGCCGGCCGGCATGAAGGCCGCGCTGCTGGACAAGATGCAGGCCGTGCTGGAAGGCTGGAAGACCGGCGACCCGCTCGACCCGGACGTCAAGCTGGGTGCGCTGATCGAACAGCGGCACTATGAAAAGGTGCTCTCCCACATCGACAACGCCAAGGCGGAAGGTGCCCGGCTGGTCTGCGGCGGCAACGCCACCCGTGTTGAAACCGGCGGCTGGTTTGTCGAGCCCACCATCTTCGACAACGTGACGCCGCAGATGACCATCGCCCGCGATGAGGTGTTCGGCCCGGTGCTATGCGTGATCGAATACACCGACATCGAAGATGCGATCCGCATCGCCAACGACACCTGCTATGGCCTCGCCGCCTCGCTGTGGACCGACAACGTCAACAACGCCCACAAGGTGGCGGCCCGCATCCGTGCCGGCACGGTGACGGTCAACTGCTTCGGCGAAGGCGACCTGTCCACCCCGTTCGGTGGCTTCAAGCAATCCGGCTTCGGCGGGCGGGACAAATCCGTCTACGCCCATGACCAGTATTGCGAGCTGAAGACCACCTGGCTGCAGCTGGACTGACCCTCCCCCGCCCATCAACCGCCGGGAGGATGGAAGGTGAGCCGCAGGTAGGCCAGCGGAGGTCATCAGCAATTCGAGTAGCCCGGGTCCGCCCTTGCGGGGGCGGACCCGTTTGGCTATTGGGCGTGCTGCGTGTGAAGATGCGCCGCACACCGGAGCATGAGCCGGCCCCCTTCGGCCGGATACACTGGCCCGCCGGGAAGCACGCGCACTAGAATCAGGTCAGGGATTGTCGGAGCCATGCTGCGGTCTGATTCACCGGGGCATGCAAAAGGAGTTCATCGTGCGGAAGAAGCAGCCATTCGCGGACCGACTGCTGGCGCAGATGCCATCGCTGCGGGCGCTGCGATGCTTCGTCACCGCCGCGCGCTTCGAAAGCTTCACGCAAGCCGCCGAGGTGCTATGCGTGACCCAGGCCGCCATCAGCCGGCAGATCAAGGAGCTGGAGGATTCGCTCGACGTGGTGCTGTTCGAGCGCACCGGGCGGCATATCGCGCTGACCGAGGCCGGGCGGATCCTGTACAACGCCGCCTACCTGTCGATCATGAACATCGCGGAAGCGGCCGAGTCGGTCCGCCGCGCCGACAAGCATGCGCTGACCATCTACGCCTCGCACACCTTTTCCGCGCTGTGGCTGTCGTTCCGGCTGCCGGCGTTCCGCAAGCGCTACCCGCACATCAGGCTGAACGTGATCGTGACCGAGCACTTCATGGAGCTGGACGAGCTCATGGAGCCTGACATCATCATCACCAAGAACCCGCCGCGCGAACCGGAGTACGACGTCCAGCCGCTGTTCCACGACATCGTCTACCCGGTGTGCAGCAAAGCCTTCCACGAACAGCACTTCCACAACCGCAGGCTGAAACCGCTGGACCTGTTGTCCCAACCGACCCTGCACCTCTCCCCCTTGGGGCGGGCCCAGGTCTGCGAACACGTCGACTGGCGTGTCTGGCGCAACTGGTTCCAAAAGAGCGACGGCCTGGAAAGGCTGGTCGAAGACGAATACCTGGAAAGCAACGACTACCGGCTGCTGGTCTCCCTGGCCGAAGCCGGCGAAGGCACCCTGCTCGGCTGGCACCACCTGGTCCACCGCCAGGTGGAACAGGGCCTGCTGGTCCGCCCCGTCCAGGACGCGCTGGTCTTCCACGACCGCCACCACTTCATGATCACCCACAAGAACGCCAAGCACCGGGCGGAGTACCAGCAGTTCCGCGAATGGATCGGCGAAGAAGTGGACAGGATGATGCAGGGGTGGAGGGATGTCGCGGTGACGCGTGTCCATAGCGATTGATGCCGCGTCACGCCATTCAGGTCTCCCGTATCTGAAGTAGATCCGCCAGCCTCGGTTCATCGCAGGCGGTTCGGCGCGTTGCGTTTCCCGAATCCGGCCGGGGACCGTATGAGCACGCCCCCGGCGGTCCCCTGCCAGGGAGCGCTATCTGCCCACAGCCTGCCGACTTTCCGCACAAGAACGAGACCGGACGCCCCTTTCCCGCACGGCGTCTGTTACCCTTCGTTCCCATTCATTCTTCATATCGGAATACTGCCCGAACAGGTATCGCGACGCGTCGGCTCACATCGACCCGCCGTTGTCCTGCCGGTTCAGGAAGCGTATGGACTCCCAAGACGTCCAGGTTGTCGTGCTTGAGCCTTTTCTTTCCTGTCTCCGCCCTTCGGTTTGAACTGCTAAGGAATCCTTGGCAGTTGCCTCCGGCCCCCCTCGAATACGTGACAAACCGTCAGACCTCGTCGGGCGCAATCCCACAAAGGGGCTAGCCGGCCACGATCTGCGCCTGACGCTCGAAGCAGGCCTGGACCCGCCGTAGCAGCGGGGGCGTTGCGCCCATTTGCTCGAACAACGGCTGCCAGCCTTCGATTCCCGCGCGAAGTTCGGATACGAGTCGTATCGCTGCTTCGCGAGCCAGCCCGAAATGCGGTGCGGCATCCAGTGCAAGGTCGAGATTGGCGTCATGGCGGCCATCCATGATCGCCATCCCCGTGTACCCCAGGTTGGAGAGCTGCGGCACTAGGTCGTAGGCGGGTGACAGCTGATATTTGCCGCCGCCCGCATGCAGCACGCCATGGTTCTTGACGTGGTCGTCGGAGTTGTCGACCAGCATCGAGAACACCATGCGGCGGTATAGCTGTTCCAGGTCGGATGCCACATTCGCGCCGTGCAGACGTAGATGCCGGGCCAAGGACACATAGCTACTGTCGGCGGATTCATATGGGCTGTCCGTGAATGCGGCGGCCGAGAGGAAGTGAATGCGCCGTGAATCGGCTAGCGTCCCCGGTCGGTCGAAGCGTCTCAGCACAAGTGCGTGAATATCGCCCAATGGCGCCAACCGGAACTGCGGCACAACGATGCCGCAGCGTTCGGCCAGCGTCAGCGTGCATGCCTCCAGCAGCTGTACGTCGACTTCGTCGTCTCGCGCCGGGAACTTGGCCATCCAGAGTTCACCGTTCTCCACAACCGACGCCTTGGGCCGTGCGCCGCCAAGGCTGCCGCCTTGCAGGAGCAGGCGGCGCATCTCTGGCGTCACATGCATGTCGTATTGCAGGCGTTGCGCCGCATCCGCCAACGCCCGTAGGTCAAACGCCTCCAGATCGCCGTCGCCATCCAGTGCATCGGGCGCCGGGCCGAAGACCATCGCGCCGACGCGGTCGGCGTTGGTCTGCAGGAGCATGTCGATCTCGTCCGGCTCCCGCCAACCGTTGCGCGCGGTCAGCACCAGGCGCCCCCATGCATCCGGCAGCGCATCCTTGAAGGTCAGGTTTTGGGCACCACCATCACGTAGCCGGCGGCGCGGCAGATCAACCTGTCCGGCTGTTAGCGGCAGATAACCGGGATTCAACGCCAGCGCGTCGGGGCGCTCCAGGTAACGCTTGCCATAGCCGAATACCCCCTCTTCCGCCACCCCGTCCCGGTGGAGCTTGATGATGCCGGCCGGCACCGGCCCATTCGTCTCGGGCAGATAGAGGCCGACGTATATCGTGCGATCAGAAATCAACGTCCTGCTCCGTCAGATCAGGCCGCCCGGCCGTGCCGGTCCGGCGGACACGCTTGGCCGGTACAACATCCGCCGGCAGTCGGGCTACCTGATCCAGCGACTCCATCTGCCCCAGCAGCCATAGCGCATTGGCCAGATGGCCGATGCTGCAAGTAGGTTTACCCGCCTCCAGTGCGCGGTAGGTGGCAGGGGCGCATAGCAGTCGTTGTGCCATCTCGGCCACGGTGAGTCGGCGGGCGATCCGCAATGCCCGAATGCGCGCGCCCAGTTCGGCAAGCTGGCGCTGGACTTCTGTCGGAATGGCCGATAGGCCTTGAGATTGACGCGACATGATCAATAAAACGATCTTTAAACCTAATAACAGTCATTATATTGACTATTTTTCTGATTCCAAGTGCTGCGCTGGCAGCCTGCTGAACGGTCAGGATCGGCGGCAAGCATCTTCCCCGACGGCGACAAACGGTCACAAAATTCCCTTGATTCGAAATAGTTCATTTTGTTATTATCCATTCATGGACGATAAAACCCACCTCCACCCGCACTTCAGCGAGATGCTTCAGCGCATCGAGCGGGTCAACGCGCGCATGCCTAGCGTGTCGCCGAACAACACGCTGCTCAGCCATCTGGTGAAGTACAACGCCAAGCTGATGGCGGAGCTGATGAACCGTGAGCTGAAGGACACGGGGCTGAGCCACGTGAGCTTCGCTGCGCTGATGTTCCTGTACAGCACCCCCAGCCCGGTGGACCGGGTGAATCCGTCGGACCTGTGCAACTACACCGGCGAGACGCGCACCAATATGACCCGCATCGTCGACGACCTGGTCGAGCGCGGACTGGTGAAGCGCGAGCCGAACCCGGAGGATCGCCGCCGGGTGGACCTGATGCTGAGCGATGCCGGGGTGGAGCTGGTCGAACAATTGCTGCCGAAGCTGCGCGGGCGCGGCTCGGAAATCTTCGAAACCTTTGACGAGACGGAAAAGCAGGCGCTGACTCAGTTGCTGACCAAGCTGCTGCACGCGCTCGAAACGCACCTCTGATCCCTGGCCGGTTTCGCCCTGTGCGGCCGGCCAAAAAAACGCCCTAATGGTTGAAAAATGGACAATCAAAAAGTGAACCTGATTCGGCACGGTCAACGTCTCTCGTTAGTCTTGATAGCCCTGGTGCTAGCCGGTTGCGCGGCCCTGCCCCCGGCAGACCCAACCCCCAGCTTGCGTCAGCCCGATGCGGCTGAATTCGTCCGAGCAGACCAAGGCGACTGGCCCGCTGCCGACTGGTGGCATGGTTTGAATGACCCGCAGCTCGACCAACTGATCCAACGGGCACTCGCCCATTCGCCGTCGTTGGCAGTGGCGCAGGCCCGGCTGGCGCAAGCCCAGGCGGCGTCCGGCGTGACCGCCGCCGACAGCGGCATGCAGCTCACCGGCAATGCCTCGGTGGAGCGCGCCCGCCAGACCGAGAACGGCCTGATCCCCAAGCCCTACGCCGGCACGGTGATGAACAACGGCCGGCTGGCGCTGGACTTCAGTTATGACTTCGACTGGTGGGGCCGCCACCGCGCCTCGCTGGATGCCGCGCTGGGCCGTGAACGCGCCGCCCGGGTAGAAGCCGAAGGCGCCGCCGCGACCTTGTCCACTGCCGTGGCGGCCAGCTACCTGCACTGGCAGGCGCTGAATGCCCGGGTAGACCTGGCGCAGCAGATCGAGAAGCAACGCGCCTCGCTGCTGGAACTGGATGGCCGCCGCGTGAAGGCTGGCCTCGCCGCCGGCGACACGTTGTTGCCGCTGCAAGCCGATCTGGCCGCCGCCCGGCAGACGGTGGTGCAGCTGCAAAGCCAGCGCGAACAGGCGCTGGTGCAACTGAAGAGCCTCACCGGCCCGTCGGCCGACTTCCCGGCCCTGCAAGCACGGCCGCTGCCCAAGGTCGCCGCCGCGCTGCCGGCCAACCTGCCGCTGGATCTGGTGTCGCGCCGTGCCGACGTGGCCGCCGCCCGCGATCAGGTGGAAGCCGGTCTGAAGGATGTGGATGCGGCGCGTGCCCGTTTCTATCCGGACGTGAACCTGAGCGCCTTCCTCGGTTTTTCCAGCATCAGCATGTCCAAGCTGGTGAGCAGCGGCAGCCTGATCGCCGGGGTGACGCCGGCCATCCACCTGCCGATCTTCGACACCGGCCGGCTGAAGGCCAACCTGAACACCGCGCGGGCCGGCGTGGCGCTGAATGCGGCACTGTACGAACAGACCCTGGAACGTGCCGTGGCCGACGTCAACGAGGCCGCGCTGCGGGTACAGGGCGCGGATGCCGAAGCCGCACCGCTGGCCGCTCAGCGCGATGCCCGTGTTCGTGACCGTGACAGTCTGGCCCGCCGCCGTAGTGCCGGCCTGATTGATTCCCGCGAGCTGTACCGCGCCGAGGCGGCGCTGCAAAGCCTGGACGACCAGGAACAACTGCGGCTGGAGCGCCAACTGCTGGCGAAGATCGACCTGATCAAGGCGCTGGGCGGCGGCTGGACGGCCGGCCCCGGCGGTAACCCCAAATAACCGTCTCGATGGCGGATAACGGCTGCGCCTCATCCGCCCTACAGAACGACAGACCCAACCGCAGTACCACCGAATTCCACGTATCGAACTGGAGCCCATCATGGCTGAGCAAAACAATAATCCCGCCCCGCAGACCACGAATGGCAACGGCAATGGTGGCCGCCGCCGCGCGCTGCTGACCCTGACCGGTGTGTTCCTCGCTGTCGGCGCGGCCTACGGCGCCTACTACGGCCTGGTGCAACGCTGGCGCGAAACCACCGACGATGCCTATGTGAGCGGCAACCTGGTGTATGTGAACGCCCAGGTGGCTGGCACCGTGGTCGGCATCGGCGCGGACGACACCCAGTCGGTGAAGGCCGGCCAGACGCTGGTGAAGCTGGACCGGGCCGATACCGAAGTGGCGCTCGCCGACGCCGAAGCCAAGCTCGCCGAGACGGTGCGGCAGATCCGCCAGCAATACCGCAGCGTCGACCAGTACGCCGCCGTGGTGGACCAGCGCCGCACCGAGCTGGCCCGCGCCCAGGACGACCTGCAACGCCGTCAGCATCTGGCCGACAGCGACGCGATCGCCGCCGAGGACGTGTCCCACGCCCGCGCCGCGGCCGCGACCGCCAAGGACGCGCTGACGGTGGCCGAAAAGCAGCTGGTGTTCGCCCGCACCGCGGTGGACGGCACCACGCTGTCCGAACACCCGAGCGTGCGCCGGGCCCGTGCCGCCTTCGAACAGGCCTACCTGGCGGCGCAGCGCAACGAGATCCCCTCGCCCATCGACGGCTACATCGCTAAGCGTTCGGTGCAGGTCGGCCAGCGTGTGACGCCGGGCTCCTCGCTGATGGCGG
>CBIHQA010000051.1:0-13001 GCA_966211475.1 uncultured Neisseriales bacterium | reverse complement strand
GCATCTCCCACATCCAGGACGAGTCCGACAAGGACGGCATGCGTGTCGTCATCGAGCTCAAGCGGGGCGAAAACCCCGATGTGATCCTGAACAATCTGTACAAGCAGACGCAGCTGCAAGACACCTTCGGCATGAACATGGTGGCGCTGGTCGATGGCCAGCCGCGCCTGCTGAACCTGAAGCAACTGCTGGAATGCTTCCTGCGGCACCGCCGCGAGGTGGTGACCCGCCGTACCGTCTACGAACTCAAGAAGGCCCGTGAGCGCGGTCATATCTTGGAAGGCTTGGCGGTTGCACTGGCCAACGTCGACGAGATCATCACGCTGATCAAGGCGGCACCGACGCCGCCGGATGCCAAGCGCGAGCTGCTGGCGCGGACCTGGCGTTCGCAACTGGTGGAAGACATGCTGGCCCGTTCGGTGGCCGACGCCACCCGCCCGGACGACGTGAGCCCCGACTTCGGCCTGTCGGCGCAGGGTTACAAGCTGACCGACGTGCAAGCCCAGGCCATCCTGGAACTGCGTCTGCAGCGGCTGACTGGCCTCGAGCAGGACAAGATCTTCGGCGAGTACAAAGACATTCTCGACCAGATCGCCGACCTGCTGGACATCCTGGCCAAGCCGGCCCGTGTCACGCAGATCATCGCGGACGAGATGGCTGCCATCAAGGAGCAATACGGCGACAAGCGCCGCTCCGAAGTGGTGATGCATGCGCAGGACCTGTCGCTGGAAGACCTGATCGCGCCGCAGGAAATGGTGGTCACCCTGTCGCACGGCGGCTATATCAAGGCCCAGCCGCTCGACGACTACCGCGCGCAGAAGCGCGGCGGCCGTGGCAAGCAGGCGGCAGCTACCAAGGAAGATGACTTCATCGACCAAGTGTTCGTCGCCAACACGCACGACTACATCCTGTGCTTCTCGGATGCGGGCCGCGTGTACTGGCTGAAGGTCTACGAACTGCCGCAGGGTACCCGTACCTCGCGCGGCAAGCCGATGGTCGGCCTGATGCCGCTCGCCGATGGCGAGAAAATTTCCGCCGTGCTGCCAGTCAAGGAGTTCCGCGACGACCGTTACGTCTTCATGGCGACCAGCATGGGGACCGTCAAGAAGACCCCGCTGTCCGACTTCGGCAACCCTCGCAAGGCCGGCATCATCGCCGTGAACCTGGACGAGGGGGACCACCTGATCGGCGTGGCGATTACCGACGGCCAGCACGACGTAATGCTGTTCTCCGACGCGGGCAAGGCCGTACGTTTTGACGAGAATGACGTCCGCGCGATGGGGCGTGCCTCCCGTGGTGTGCGCGGCATGGCGCTGCCGCAGGACCGTCGCGTGATTTCGCTGCTGGTGGCCGATTCCGAAGAGTGGAAGGTGCTGACCGCCAGCGACGGCGGCTATGGCAAGCGTACCTCCATCGCCGAATTCCGCCATACCAGCCGCGGCACGCAGGGCGTGATCGCCATGGACCTGACCGAAAAGACAGGCTTCAAGCTGGTCGCCGCCAGTCTGGTGGGCGGGAGCGAAGGCCTGATGCTGATCACCTCGGGTGGCGTGCTGATCCGTACCTCGGTGGCCGAGGTTCGCGAGACCGGCCGCAGCGCCCAGGGCGTTCGCCTGATCAACCTGGACGAAGGCGAGAAGCTGACCGGCTTGGCCAAGGTGCTTGAGGGCGACAGCGAAGGCGAAGGGGAGGGCGACGATGCCGTTTCCACCGAGGAGCCGCAGGAGTAACACGGACGGCGGGCGCGATCGCCCGCCGTACCCACCTTTCCTTTGAGCAATAGCGAGCAGAGCCTGGATATGCCGATCTACAACTTCTCCCCCGGTCCGGCCATGCTGCCGCGCCCCGTCCTTGAACATGCCCAGGGTGAGCTGCTGGATTGGCGCGGCTCTGGCATGAGCGTGATGGAAATGAGCCATCGGGGCCCGGAGTTCATGTCCATCCTCGAGGAGGCGCTGGCCGACCTGCGCGAGCTGATGGGCATTCCGTCCAATTATCAGGTGCTGTTCTTGCAGGGGGGCGCGCAGGGCCAGTTCTCGGCGGTGCCGCTCAACCTGCTGGGCGACAAGGGCGTGGCGGACTATGTGAACACCGGGCACTGGTCGACGCTAGCGATGAAGGAAGCCGCCCGGTACGGCAAGGTCAATGAGGTCTGCTCGAGTGCTGATCGTAACTTCAGCTATGTGCCGGATCGTGCGGGCTGGAAGCTCGATCCGAATGCGGCCTATGTGCACTACACGCCGAACGAGACGGTCGGTGGCGTCGAGTTCCAATCGGTGCCGGAGGTTGGCAACGTGCCGCTGGTGGCGGACATGTCGTCCAACATCCTGTCCCGCGAATTCGACGTATCCCGGTTCGGCCTGATCTATGCTGGCGCGCAGAAGAATATCGGCCCGTCCGGCCTGACCGTGGTGATCGTTCGCGACGACCTGATCGGCAAAGCGTTGCCGGTGACGCCGGTCACCTACGACTACAAGAAGTACGCCGATGCCGGCTCCATGTACAACACGCCGCCCACCTATGCCATCTACCTGGCCGGGCTGGTGTTCAAGTGGCTGAAGCAACGTGGCGGCGTGGCCGCCATGGAGCAGCAGAACATCGCCAAGGCGGAACTGTTGTACAGCTGCCTGGCCAACTGCGGCGGCTTCTACTACAGCCCGATCGACCAGGCTGCCCGCTCACGGATGAACGTGGTGTTCCGTCTGAAGGACGAGTCGCTGGATGCGGCCTTCCTGAAGGAAAGCAAGGCGGCTGGCCTGCTGCAGTTGAAGGGGCACAAGGTGGTCGGGGGCATGCGCGCCTCCATCTACAACGCGATGCCGATCGAGGGCGTGCAGGCTCTGGTCACCTTCATGCAGGACTTCGCGCGCCGTAACGGTTAAACTCGATCCAAGGGGCGGCTCGCGACGCGGGTTGCCCATCCTGTTCCCTCTTCCTGCCCGCCGCCATGTCCGACGACCGCCTGAAACCGCACCGCGACGCCATTGACGCGATCGACCTCGAAGTCCTCAAGCTGATCAACCATCGGGCAGAGCATGCGCGTGCCATCGGCGAGATCAAGGGAGGTGGCGTGGTCTACCGCCCCGAGCGCGAGGCGCAGGTGCTGCGCCGGATTAAGGAGCTGAACCCGGGCCCGTTGTCTGGTGAAGCGGCTGCCAAGCTGTTCCGCGAGATCATGTCGGCCTGTCTCTCGCTGGAAAAGCCACTGACCATTGCCCACCTGGGCCCGTCGGGGACGTTCAGCGAATCGGCCAGCGTCAAGCATTTCGGCCATGCCGCCAAGCTGTTGCCGTGCGCGAGCATCGACGAAGTGTTCCGCGTGACGGAGTCCAACGAGGCGGATTACGCAGTGGTGCCGGTCGAGAACTCGACCGAAGGCGCCGTCGGCCGCAGCCTGGACCTGCTCACCCAGACGCCGATGCAGATCTGCGGCGAAGTGGTGTTACGCATTCACCAGCACCTGCTGCGCAAGGTGGAGTCGCTGGACAAGATCGAGAAGGTCTATTCCCACGCCCAGTCGCTGGCACAGTGCCATGAGTGGCTGAATAAGCATCTGCCGGACGTCGAGCGCGTGTCGGTGGCGAGCAATGCCGAAGCGGCCCGTCTGGCTGCGGAAGATTCACGCTTTGCCGCCATCGCCGGCGATGCCGCGGCTGAGCGTTTCAACCTGGGCTTCCTCGCCCGCAACATTGAGGACGAGCCGAACAACACTACCCGCTTCCTGGTGCTGGGCCTGCACGATGCCGGCGCGAGCGGTCGCGACAAGACCTCACTGGTAATGTCGGCCAAGAACCAGCCGGGTGCCGTGCACATGCTGCTGGCACCGCTGGCAGAGCGCGGCGTGTCGATGACCAAGTTCGAATCCCGCCCGTCGCGCACAGGTCTCTGGGAATACGTGTTCTTCGTCGACGTGGAAGGCCATCGCGACGACACGATCGTCCGCGACGCCATTGAAGCGCTGCGCGATCGCGCCGCGTTCGTGAAAATCCTGGGTTCCTACCCCGCCGCTGTCCTGTAAGTCTCTCTTCCGGAAAGCTGCTAACCACACCGTACGAAACATGCCGGTGTGGATGGCGCATTCCTGAACGATCGCTTCGGCAATCCGAATCTTTCTTGCGACCCGGATCGCTATAGTCGTGTCGGGCATTCGACCCCGACGTCGACAGCACTGTCGACTGGACAAGACCGAGGAGCAAGGATGAGACGCAAGGGATGGATGGCGCTCTGCGCGCTGATGCTGGCCGTATTCCCGACCTTGGCTGCCGCCAAGGCCTGGCAGGAAGTCCGGGTGGGGATCGAAGGCGCCTATCCGCCGTTCGAATTCCTCGATGCCAAGGGCAACCTGGCCGGGTTCAATGTTGATCTCTCGAATGCACTCTGCCGCCAGATGCAGCTGAAGTGCGTGCTGGTGAAAACCCCCTGGGATTCGCTGATCCCCAATCTGCGCGACAACAAGATCGACGCCATCATCTCGTCCATGTCGATCACCGACGAACGCAAGAAGCTGGTTTCCTTCACCAACAAATACGCTTCCACACCCTATTTCTTCGTGGCGCGAAAGCACCGCACCCTCGCCACGCTGATTACGTCGATAGAGCTGCAGGGCAAGCGGGTAGGAGTGCAGGAGGAAACTACGGAGCAGAAGTACCTGGAGGCCAATTTCAATCAGGTACCGAAAGTGGTCACCTTCAAGACCACGGCGGATATGTTCCAGTCCCTGCAGAAGGGGGACGTGGATTTCATCCTGCTGGACATGGTGGTCGCCTACGAGGGCTTTCTGAAGACGTCGCCCGGCAAGGACGATTTTGAGTTCGTCGGCTCACCGATCCGCGATCGCAAGTGGTTCGGCGAAGGGATGGGCATCGCCGTCCGCCAGCAGGACAACGTCCTGCGTGAACGCTTCAACACGGCAATCGACGTGCTTCGACAGTCGGGTGAATATCACTTCATCGCCCGGAAGTATTTTGCATTCGACGTGTACGGCCGCTGAATGTGAAAACGCCTCCGGCATCTACCGGAGGCGTTCTGACTGCTGACAAACCCGATGGTCCGCTTGCGGACCATCTTTGCTGTCCATCCAGCCTATCAGCGAGGGTCAGTCGGCCAGGTGCTCGAACAGTGCTGTGCTGAGATAGCGCTCGCCGAACGACGGAATCACCACCACGATCAGCTTCCCCGCGTTTTCCGGCTTGCTGGCGACCTGGATGGCCGCCCAAGTGGCCGCACCACTGGAGATGCCAACCAGCAGGCCTTCTTCGGCGGCCATGCGGCGGGCCGTGGTAAAGGCGTCCTCGTTTTTCACCCGCAGCACGCCATCGTAGACGCCGGTGTTCAGGATATCCGGCACGAACCCGGCTCCGATCCCCTGGATGGGGTGCGGCCCCTTCTGCCCACCGGACAGCACCGGTGAGGCTTCGGGCTCGACTGCGTAGATCTGGACGTCGGGCTTGCGCTCCTTCAGCACTTCGCCGACGCCGGTCACCGTACCGCCCGTCCCCACGCCGGCCACCACGATGTCGACCTTGCCGTCGGTATCGCGCCAGATTTCTTCCGCCGTGGTCTTGCGGTGCACTTCCGGATTGGCCGGGTTCTTGAATTGCTGCAGCATGAGGTAACGCGAGTCGCTGGCGACCAATTCCTCGGCGCGCTTGATGGCGCCAGTCATGCCCTCGGAAGCCGGCGTCAGCACCAGTTCGGCGCCATAGGCCCGCAGCAGCATGCGGCGTTCCTTGCTCATGCTTTCCGGCATGGTCAGCACGCATTTGTAGCCCCGCGCTGCGCAGACCATGGCAATGGCGATGCCAGTGTTGCCGCTGGTGGGTTCGACGATGATGGTGTCAGACTGGATCGCGCCGGCACGTTCGGCCGCATCGATCATCGCCAGGCCGATGCGGTCTTTCACGCTGTGAGCGGGGTTGAAGAACTCCAGCTTGGCGACGACGGTCGCCGGCAGGCCCTGGGTCAGGCGATTCAGCTTCACCAGCGGCGTGTTGCCGATCAGTTCGGTCACATTCTGCGCAATCCGCATGTTGGGTCCTTGGTTATTGTGAGCAATCAGGTTCAGGATCGGCGCCAAGCTTACTGATGTTTTCGTCAGTAAGGGCGGCTTTTGATCAGCATTTTTTCGAGGCCGGGTGAAAGTCTGTGAACCCGGCAGGCAGCTGGGCGGCGTGGGGTGAACGGCTTTTTCGCCCCACGCCGCCGGAAAGGCGATGAGGGGGCTGTGATAAACTAGCAGACTATCCGATGTCCATTCTGCAAGGTTCCGCTTCATGTCCGGCAACACTTTCGGTCACCTGTTCACGGTTACGTCCTTCGGGGAAAGTCATGGCCCCGCCATCGGTTGTGTGGTGGATGGCTGCCCGCCGGGGCTTGAATTGACGGCTGCGGACATTCAGGCCGAGCTGGATCGTCGCAAGCCAGGTACGTCGCGCTTCGTCACCCAGCGCAAGGAGCCGGACGAGGTGGAAATCCTGTCGGGTGTGTTCGAAGGCAGGACCACCGGCACGCCGATCGGCTTGCTGATCCGCAACCAGGATCAGCGCAGCCAGGACTACGGCAAGATTGCCGATACCTTCCGCCCGGGCCATGCCGACTATACCTACTGGCAGAAATACGGCATTCGCGACTACCGGGGCGGTGGCCGCTCCAGTGCGCGTGAAACTGCCGTTCGCGTGGCCGCCGGAGCGGTGGCCCGCAAGTGGCTTCGCGAACGTTATGGTGTCGTTGTTCGTGCCTACATGAGCCAGCTGGGCGAGATCGACATCCCCTTCCACTCCTGGGATGAGGTGGACAACAACGCCTTCTTCGCGCCCAATGCGGAGATCGTCCCTCGACTCGAAACCTATCTGGATGAAATCCGTGCTGCGCGCGATTCGATCGGCGCCCGCATCACCGTCGTGGCCGAAGGCGTGCCCGTCGGCTGGGGTGAGCCGGTCTATGACCGGCTAGATGCCGAGATCGCCTACGCGATGATGGGCATCAATGCCGTGAAGGGGGTCGAGGTCGGCGCGGGCTTCGCATCTATCGCTCAGCGCGGATCGGAGCATTGCGCCGAACTGACGCCGGAGGGCTTCGCCTCCAACCACGCAGGTGGTGTCTTAGGCGGCATCTCCACCGGCCAGCCAGTGGTGGTCAACCTGGCACTCAAGCCGACTTCCAGCATCCCGCAAGAGCGGCGTTCTATCGACAAGGCGGGCAATTCGGTGATGATGCAAACCACCGGACGCCATGATCCCTGCGTGGGGGTGCGTGCCGCACCGATCGCGGAAGCGATGCTGGCCCTGGTGCTGATTGACCATGCCCTTCGTCACCGCGCGCAGAATGCGGATGTGGTGACGGGGACGCCGCGCATCGCGGGCTGACGCCGAGAACATTTGTCTTGCGGCGCCGCATTTCTGCGCTGTGGCCCGCTACACCGATAACCGTTATTCGGACGATTGGGGTTTTCCCTACTGTGTCGACTGTTCCACCTCAGTAAGCTAAGGTCACGTTGTCATAAGAGGCCGCCACAAGCGGCCACGCGTGGTACGGACAAAACAAGAGGGGGGACACAGTGGCATTTCTGCTGAAGTTGTCTCGGCTGATCGACGCGATCAATCTGTGGGTCGGCAAGGGGGCCAGTTGGCTCGTGCTGCTTACCGTGGTGATCAGCGCCGGCAATGCCGTGGTTCGCAAAGCCTTCGACATGAGCTCGAACGGCTTCCTTGAAATCCAGTGGTATCTGTTTTCTGCGGTGTTTCTGCTCGGGGCCGGCTATACGCTGCTGCGCAACGAACACATCCGCATCGACCTGATCCAGGGGCGCCTTTCTCGGCGCGGACAAGCCTGGATCGACATCCTGGGTACCGTGTTATTCCTGCTGCCGATGGCCGTGATCGTCACTTACGAGGTCTGGCCCTTCTTCATGCAGAGCCTCCGCAGTCATGAAATGTCTTCCGATCCTGGCGGTTTGATCCGCTGGCCGGTGTGGGGGCTGATTCCGCTGGGTTTCTCGTTGCTGGTATTACAGGCAGTCTCCGAACTGATCAAGCGCATCGCCTTCCTGACCGGACATTTGCCGGACGAGGCTGAACATCATGCCGCAGGGGAGGAGCACGTATGAGTCATGAAATGATCGCGCCGATCATGTTCGGCTCGTTGATTCTGTTCCTGCTGATCGGTTATCCGGTTGCGTTCTCGCTGTCCGCGGTAGGGTTGCTGTTCAGCTTCATTGGCGTACAGGCTGGTTGGATGCCGTCCTCGCTGTTGCAGGCGCTGCCTCAGCAAGTGTTCGACATCATGAAGAACGACACGCTGCTGGCGATCCCGTTTTTCACCTTCATGGGGTTGATCCTGGAACGATCCGGCATGGCGGAAGACATGCTGGAGACCATCGGCCAGCTGTTCGGCCGCGTGCGGGGCGGCATCGCCTATGCGGTGATCTTCGTCGGAGCGCTGTTGGCAGCCACGACCGGCGTGGTAGCCGCGTCGGTGATTTCCATGGGGCTGATCTCGCTACCCGTGATGATGCGCTACGGCTACGACCGCCGGCTTGCGAGCGGTGTGATCGCAGCGAGCGGCACGCTGGCACAGATTATTCCGCCCAGCCTGGTGCTGATCGTGTTGGCCGACCAGCTCGGCACCTCCGTCGGCGACATGTACAAGGGCGCCATGGTGCCGGGGCTGACGCTGACTCTGCTCTATGCGCTGTTCGTGTTCGCGGTAACGATCTTCAAGCCGGAAGCCGCACCTGCGCTGCCGCCGGAAGCCCGCACCCTACGGGAGCCGGATGGGCGTACCGGCGCGATCTCACTGATGGTGTTGCTGGCGCTGACTGTGGTCGCCGGCGTCGGATTTGACCGCTGGCATTTCGGTTCGGCAGCAGAGTCGGTACCGGTGGATGAGCGCTTCATCGTATCTGGCCTGCTGGGCATCGGTGTCGCGTTTTCCGCGGCCGTGCTACACCGCCTGCTGAAGCTCAAATTGTTGAGTCGCATGGCGGAGCGCGTGGTGTTTGTGATGGTGCCGCCGTTGGTGCTGATCTTCCTGGTACTGGGGACGATCTTCCTCGGGGTCGCTACGCCGACCGAAGGGGGAGCGATGGGGGCGGTCGGGGCACTGATCCTGGCCATCATCAACCGCCGCCTGAAGCTACCGCTGCTCAAGCAGGCGATGGATTCCACGCTGAAGCTCGCGACCTTCGTGATCTTCATTCTGATTGGGGCGCGTGTATTCCGGGTGGCGTTCCTGGGCGTGGATGGCGATCGCTGGGTCGAGCATTTGCTCAGCGCGCTGCCGGGCGGGGCAATGGGGTTCCTGATCGTGGTGAACCTGCTGGTGTTCTTCCTGGCGTTCTTCCTGGACTTCTTCGAAATCGCGTTCATCTTGGTGCCGTTGTTGGCACCTGTGGCGTCGAAGCTGGGCATTGATCTGATCTGGTTCGGGGTGATCCTGGGTGTGAACATGCAGACCTCATTCATGCATCCCCCGTTCGGATTTGCCTTGTTCTATCTGAGAAGCGTCGCGCCCAAGGAAGTCAAAACCACGGAGATCTATTGGGGCGCGATCCCCTTCGTGGTGATTCAGGTGGTAATGGTTGGGGCGGTGATTGCGTTCCCGGGCTTGGTGACGCATTTCCTGGATCGGCAGACGGGTAAGCAGCAGGAGCTCAATGTCGATTTGCTGCAACAACAGGGCAGTGAAGTGCCCCCGGCCAATAGTTCCGGCACGACGCCTTCGCCGGGCGGCGAAGCGCCGAGTAGCTCGGAAGACAGCGAAGCGAATGCTTTGCTGAATGCGGGAGGCTAGGTCGGGCAGCTTGAGAGGCTATACCGTGCGACAAACAAAAAAGCGGGCTTAAAACCCGCTTTTTTGTTGCTGAAAACCGGATGTGCGATGGGGCGCTGCGGCGGTCAGCGGCGCTCGGCCAGTTTCTGCTTGATCAAAGGCATCAATGCCTGTGCGGCTTTTTCGCCCTCAAGAATGGCCGAGTGCTTGCTATTGAAGTCTGAGACATCGACGCCAGCCAGATTCGGCCGGATCACCACATCCGCCAGCTTGAGCTCCTGCTGAGTAATGGTGTTGCCCATGATGACCACGCTCTGCAGCAGCACTGCCTTGCTGGTGCCCAAATCGCCGCCGGATGGCTTGGACGACACATCCACCGCAATCACGAAATCCGCCCCGAGTTGCTTGGCGAAGTGCACCGGCACCGGACTGACGACGCCGCCATCCACGTAATCCGCATTGCCGATCCGCACCGGCTGGAACACACCAGGCACGCTGCTGGAGGCGCGCACCGCCATCCCGGTATTGCCGCGGGTGAACAGAACTGCCTCACCGGTATTCAGGTTGGCGGCGACCGCACCGAAAGTGCGCTTGAGCTTTTCGATCGGCTGGTTGCGTACCGCCTTGTTGATGTAGTTCTGCAGGGCTTCGCCTTTGACAAAGCCGCGGTCCGGCAGGGTGATGTCTCCGACGCTGGACTGATCCAGCTCGAACGCCATCTTCTGTAGGTCGAAACCGGAATAGCCCGCCGAATACAAGGCACCCACCACGCTGCCGGCACTGGTGCCGACCACCACCTGGGGTTCGATGCCTTGTGCTTCCAGCGCCTTGATGACGCCGATGTGGGAGAAGCCACGGGCGGCTCCGCCCCCTAGCACCAGACCAATGCGGACCGGCTTGGGTTTGGGTGGTGCAACCGGCGGTGCTTCCGGCGTGGTGGCGCAAGCTGCGACAAACAGGGACAAAGCGGCGCCCAGCAGGGCGCGACGGGAAATCGGTGCTGGATTCATGCGGACTCGGTGAAAACGGCGGTAACTACCGATGAGGCCGCTAAGCCTACTAAAGGTTCGCCCCGCCGTGCTGTAAGAATCTGTTACTTCGGCAACTTACTTCGGCAGGGCAGCCTTGATCTTCGCCCAGGGATAGGTCAGGCGTGGATAGCGGTGCGCGGGCAGCTTGGCCGTCATGTCCTTCAACGCCGCAATCCGGTCAGCCGTCGCCGGATGGCTGGACAGCAAGGCCGGCGGGGACCTGCGATCGGCAGCCTGCAGGCGCTCGAAGATCGTCATCATGCCGTGCGGATCGATGTCCGCAGCGGTCAGACTGGCGAAGCCAAGCTGGTCCGCCTCGCGTTCATGATCTCGGGAGAATCGCAGCTGGCTCAGCTCTTGCGCCATCTGCGCGGTGACGGTCCCGCTATAGTCGCCCAAGGCGAATTGCAGCAGGCCTTGCAGACCCAGGTTTTTCACCATGGCGCGCAGGCTATGGCGGCGCTCGACGTGCTGGACCTCGTGTGCCAGTACGCCAGCCAGCTCCTCGGGCGTTGCGCTTGCCTGGATCAGGCCACTGTTGACCACCACGATGCCGCCCGGCAGCGCAAAGGCGTTCAGGCTGGGGTCATCCGAGATATACCAGTCATAGTGATAGGTTGATCCCTGCGTGAGCTTGCCACCCAGGTCGGCAAGCATCTGCTGGGCGACAGGCTGTTGCACCAGACGCAGCCCGGCCTTCTGGGAGGCGAACACCTGTTCGCCCAGTTCCCGCTCTTGTGCGATGTCGATGTGGTCCAGCGCCCAGCCGGCCACCCGATCCGCCTGCCACCAGAACAAGCCGAGCAAGGCGACCGGCGCCAGCACGATCAGCAGCAGCAAGCTCCAGCCCAGGCGGGCAAGCCAGCGGCCCTTCCGGCCGGAGTGCTGGAGCTCATCGAGCTGTCGTTCCAGGCCGGCGGGCGGCCGGGTTTGCAAGCGCTGCTGTACCGCCGCGTCATTGACGGTGACGGACCAGTTGCCGTCCGTCCCTTGCCAGCTGAATTGCCATTGCCGCCCGCTGAAGCCGCCCCGATGCAGGCGCACGGATGCCAGCGGCACCGTCTGCCGCTCGCCGTCTTCCAGGCAGACCACCAGCGAGCCCGGCATGATCTCCACCGGCAGTTCGCGACCCGTCGGCCGGCTCGGACTGAAGCAGGTCGCAACGAAATTGAAGGCGGACATACTGGTGGTGCTGCGCATGAGCGGGGGAATCCTCTGGGCGGTGGTCAGTCAGTAAGGTTAATAGGAGGAGTGGATCAGTCGTTGTCGCCGTCCAGCAGGCTGCCCAGGCTGCCGAGCAGCGATCCTTCCTCGCGGCTACCGCCACCCTGGGTGTAGCGGGAAGCCGCCACGATGCGGTTGGCCATGCGCGACAGCGGCA
Organism: uncultured Neisseriales bacterium; assembly: GCA_966211475.1. GTDB lineage: Bacteria > Pseudomonadota > Gammaproteobacteria > Burkholderiales > Leeiaceae > Leeia. The sequence continues at coordinate 821 of CBIHQA010000051.1, read as the reverse complement.
GCGATTGCAGCCACACCTTGCCAGGCCCGCGCAACGTGGCGAAGAACAGACCTTCGCCGGAGAACAGCGCGCTCTTGATCTTGCCGACGTATTCGATGTCGAAATCGACGCTCGGCTGCATGGCGACCAGGCAACCGGTATCCAGGCGCAGCACTTCGCCCGGGGCCAGTACCTTCTCCCGCACGTTGCCGCCGGCGTGGATGAAGGCCAGGCCGTCGCCATCCAGCTTCTGCATGATGAAGCCTTCGCCGCCGAAGAAGCCGGCGCCCAGCTTGCGCTGGAAGGCGATGCCCATCGACACGCCTTTGGCTGCGCACAGGAAGGAGTCCTTCTGACAGATCAGGCTGCCGCCGACTTCGGGCAGGTGGATCGGGATGATCTTGCCGGGGTAGGGCGCGGCGAAGGCGACCCGCTTCTTGCCGCTGCCATTGTTGATGAAGACGGTGGTGAACATCGATTCGCCGGTGAGCAGGCGCTTGCCAGCCCCCATCAGCTTGCCGAACAGGCCGCGCTGGCTGTCCGACCCGTCGCCGAAGATGGTGTCCATCTCCACGCCGTCTTCCATGTACATCATGGTCCCCGGTTCGCCGACTGCCGCCTCCTGCGGGTCCAGCTCGACTTCAACGTATTGCATGTTGTCGCCAAAGATCTGGTAGTCGATTACATCCATCGCCATGACAAAGTCCTTTTCGGGTACGGGGAGTAAAGGGTATAACCCCGATATGATAAAAGAATTTCAACCGGTTTCGTGGCGGGTATCCACCATGAACCGTTGCAATAGCCATTCCCGCCGCGATCGGCGGACGGGTACGCAGGTTTCT
>CBIHQA010000050.1:0-13478 GCA_966211475.1 uncultured Neisseriales bacterium | reverse complement strand
GAGCGGGGGAATGATGTGTTGCTGCTGGCGCGCCACTTCCTTGCTGCGGCGGCGCGGCAGGTGTCACGGCGAGAGCCGAGATTGTCTGCCGCCGCTGCCGCGGCCCTGACGCGTCAACCCTGGCCTGGCAACGTGCGGCAACTGCAGAACTGTCTGTTCCAGGCGGTGGTGTCGACGGACCGCGCCATGCTGGACGTGGCCGATCTGCCGTTGGGGATGAAGGTGACGGCGGAGGAGGCGGAGCCGACCACGCTGGAGGCCGCTGTGGAGCACTGCGAACGTGCGCTGCTGCTGCGCCTGTACCCACGCTACCCTTCCAGCCGGAAGCTGGGTGAACGTCTGGGCGTGTCGCATACCGTGATTGCGCTGAAGCTGAAGAAGTACGGGATCGGTCGCGAGAACTGAAGGGTGTTGCAGCTTACGGGGGGATTTCCCGACCATCCCCCGCCCCGAGGGGGATGGGGGGCGGGGAGGTCGCGAAAGCGGGGACAGCGGTCCCCTGTGGTGACGGAGGAGGAGAGAGGGACAACTCCGTCACGGATGTCCGGACGGCGAGGAGGAGAGAACCCGCCCGAACATGCCTGCACCTTGGAGCAGAGGAAAAACCATCGGTTCCCGGTTTTTCATTGCAGTGCAGCAATTGTATGACAGACAGCCGGGGCGGCGCAACCTTTTACCGCCCGGTTGCTCAGACTTCTTTTGTTTTCAAATCTTTAAAGTGTAACTAAATCGTTACACGGCTGTGTCCTCAACCAATTTTCCATATTCCAGATGAATGCGGCGGTCGCAGCGGGCTGCCAGTTGCGGGTCGTGCGTGACCATGATGAGGGTGGCGCCGAATTCGGCATTCATGCGGAACAGCAGGTCGATCACCTGCTGGCCGGTGGCGGCATCGAGGTTGCCGGTGGGTTCGTCGGCAAACAGGACTTGCGGGCGGCCGGCGAAGGCGCGGGCCAGGGCGATCCGCTGTTGCTCACCGCCAGATAGCTCGGTGGGGCGATGATGGGCACGCGCGGCCAGCCCGACCTGAGCCAGCAAGGCATCTGCCTGGGCGGCGGCGTCCGGCGTGCCGGCCAATTCGAGCGGTAGCATCACGTTTTCGCGGGCGGTGAAGGCGGGCAGCAGCTGGAAGGCCTGGAAGACGAAGCCGACCCGGCCGGACCGGACCCGAGCCCGACCGTCCTCGTCGAGGGTGGAGATGGTTTCGCCAAGCAGGGAGACATCGCCCTCGGTGGGCACGTCCAGGCCGGCCATCAGCGATAGCAGGGTGGATTTGCCGGAGCCGGAGCGCCCGAGCACGGCCACGCTTTCGCCGGCGCGGATGGACAGGTTGATGTCTTCGAGCAGGGTGAGGCGGGTGCCAGCCATCGAGACTTGCTTGCCCAGCCCGCGGGTCTGCACAATGGCTTGGCCGGTCGCCTGGTGGCTGAACCCGCTGCCCAATTCCTTGCCTGAGCCCTTGTCCATCCTGGAATCCATGGAACGCCTCTTGTTGAATATTCTGCGTTGCTTCTTCGTCTTGCTGGCCCTGACCGCAGGGACTGCCCAAGCTGCCACGGTGCTGGTGCTGGGGGACAGCATCTCCGCCGCGTACGGCCTGCGCCAGGAGGAAGGTTGGGTTGCCTTGCTGGAACGCAAGCTAGCCGGGCGGCACCGGGTCGTCAATGCCAGTGTCTCGGGGGAAACCAGCGACGGCGGGCGGCTGCGCTTGCCGGCATTGCTGGCCGAGCACAAGCCCGACGTGGTGGTGCTCGAGCTGGGCGGCAACGATGCGTTGCGCGGATTGCCGCTCGACCGCACCCAGGCCAATCTGGCGGAGATGGTGAAAGCGGTGCGGGCCGCGCATGCCACGCCCATGCTGGTGGGTATGCAGTTGCCGCCCAATTACGGTAAGCGCTATACGGAAAAGTTCAGTTCGCTCTATCGCGATCTGGCGGGGGCGGAGCGGGTTCCGCTGGTGCCGTTCCTGCTGGAACGGCTGGCTGGTCAGCGCATCTTGTTCCAGGCGGATGGCATCCATCCGACGGCGGCGGCGCAGCCGATGCTGCTGGAGACTGTCATGCCGGTGCTGTCGCCCCTGTTAGGCCGCAAGGGTGCTTGAGGCGGGCGCATTCCGCGGCGATAATCCAACTGTGCGCCCTGGCGAAAGTCGGGGCGGAAAAGCGGTTTTCGAGAGGGCGGTTTTCGAAAACATTCCTATCTCGCCAGTACGCGGCGATTTCATCGACTCCATACCCTGGTGAAAGCACCTCCTACTCCTCTGCATGACCCGCCGGAGCTGACTTGGCTGGACCTGCTGTTCGGCTGGGTCTGCTGGCTGGCCGGCGTGCTGCTGCTGGGGTGCGTGCTGTGGCTGATGCTGTATGTGACGCCAGACCAGCTGACGGTCACCGGTGCCCTGGTCGGCTGGGTGGCGACTTATCTTGGCGTGGTGGCGATCCGGTCGTCCAAGCCTTGCATCCATGATGGTCTGGCCTGGTGGCGCTGGCGCCGGGCCCATCCGAAGGCGCCGCCGGAAGAGATAGCGGCAGTCCCCGCCGAGGAAGCGCCGCCCGTGGTGTGAGCAGCGGGCGAGGCGGTAACTGCTTCAGGTGTTCGCGTATTTTTCCCGAAGTTCGGCCGTGACGGCCGCGATCAGGCGATGGGCAATGCTGACGCGGAAGGGTAGCGTCGGCATCGCATCGATGTCGAACCATTCTGCGGCTTCGATCTCTACGCCATCGGGCGTCAGTTCCCCGCTGGCGTAGTCGGCGGTAAAGGCGAGCATCAGCGAATGCGGGAAGGGCCAGGGCTGGCTGCCGAAATAGCGCAGGTTGGTGATGGCGATGCCGACTTCCTCGCGCACTTCCCGGGCAACGGTCTGCTCCAGGGTTTCCCCCGGTTCCACGAAGCCGGCCAGCGCGCTGAACACGCCGGGTGCGAAGTGCGGGCCGCGTGCCAGCAGCACCTCCCGTCCCCGGATCACCAGGGCCATCATGGCCGGCGACAGGCGGGGGTAGGCGAGTGCGCCGCAGGCCGGGCAGATGCGGGCCCGTTCCCCTGGCTTGATCTCGGTCGGCGTGCCGCAGCGACCGCAGTAGCGGTGGTTGCGATCCCATTCCAGAATCTGTGCGGCGCGGCCGGCGATCCAGAACAGCGCTTCCGGCAGGCGTGGGAATGTGGCGCGCAGGCCGATCAGTTGCCAGCCCGTCGAGGGCGTCCAGTCATGGGGTAGGTCCAGCGCGAAGCAGGTCTGCCCTTGCCATTCCCCGATGCAGTGACCGCCATCGAGCGTGATGCCGTGCTGGTCGAGGATGTTGGCGGACGGCAGCATCAGCGCGTCGTCTACTTCCGCCACCAGCAGTTCGCCACCGCGGAAGGCAAATAGCCAGGGAGCGGTCAGCGTGCCGGGGCGCGGGGTCAACAGGGTCAGGAAGTCGTCGGCGAGCATGGTGTGATGATCAGTCCAGTTCGATGTATTCCACGTCCAGGATGTCGATCTCCTGGGGGCCGTCCGGGGTATGCAGCAGCACGGTGTCGCCGGCGCGGGCCTTGGTCAGCGCACGGGCTACCGGCGAAATCCAGCTCACATAGCCTTTCTGCGGATCGATCTCGTCCAGGCCGACGATGCTGACGCGCAGCTCCCGGCCGTCCGGCATGGCGTAGGTGACGGTAGCGCCGAAAAACACCTGGTCGGTGTCGGCGCGAGTGGTCGGCACCACTTCGGCATTTTCCAGCCGTCGAGTGAGGAAGCGGATGCGGCGGTCAATCTCGCGCAGGCGCTTCTTGCCGTAGAGGTAGTCGCCGTTTTCCGAGCGGTCGCCGTTGCTGGCGGCCCAGGATACGACCTGCACCAGTTCCGGCCGCTCCTTGGTCACCAGCAGGCGCAGTTCGTCCTGCATCCGGCGGTGGCCCTTGGGGGTCATGTAGTTTTTGCTGCCGGCGGGCAGGGGGGGCAGGCCGCCGAGGTCGTCGTCCTCGTCGCCGTCGGTTTCCTTGGTGAATGCCTTGCTCATGTTGCGGGACTGGAAGAGGTATATTTGAAGGGATAAGCCGCATCCTAGCGCGATGCGAGGGGTTGCGTCAGCCTCCGTTCAGGCCGATTGCAAACGGACGTGTAAGAATTGAACACAAGTCGACGACCAAGGTTCCGAGCGGCGTGATGAACGTCGCCAATTCAATCGATAACCCGATTTTCAAAGGAGTGATGAAATGGACAAGAAGCAAACCCTGATGCTGACCGCTGTTGGTAGCCTGCTGAGCCTGTCGCTGACCGCTGGTGCCGCCCATGCCGCCGACAAGGAAAAGTGCTTCGGCATCGCCAAGGCTGGCCAGAACGACTGTGCCTCGGTCGTCGGTTCCCACAGCTGCGCGGGCCAGGCCACCAAGGACATGGACCCGAAGGAATGGAAGTACGTGGCTTCCGGCAGCTGCGAAAAGATGGGCGGCAAGCTCAAGCCGTAAGCGCAAGCGACATGCGCCCCGGCCGGCAATCAGCCGGTCGGATGGGGGCGGTCACGATGGACTGGTGTGACCGCGTCTCCCCCGAATTCCTCTGATTGATTCCCTCATGCTCAACGAACACGCCACGCCGCCGCTGTCGGTCGGTATCGGATTGCGCAGCCCGCATGTCCGCGAGGTGCTGCAGACGCGTCCGCCGGTCGCCTGGTGGGAAGTGCACAGCGAGAACTACTTCGGTGGCGGGCAGAACCGCGCGGCACTGATGGCAGTGCGTGAGCACTATCCGGTTAGCCTACATGGTGTCGGTGTGGGGCTGGGGAGCGTGCAACCACTCGATCCGCACCATCTCGACCAGTTGGCGGAGCTGGTGTCAGCGGTCGAGCCGGCGCTGATCTCCGAACACCTGTGCTGGAATCGCCTGCCGGGCCGGGTCATCAACGACCTGCTGCCGGTGCCGGCGACGTTCGAGGCGGTGGCGCTGCTCGTAGAGCGGATCGGACAGGTGCAGGACCGGCTGAAGCGGCCCCTACTGATTGAAAACGTCTCGGCTTATGTCGCCTTCCAGGGCGAGGAGATGACCGAGGCGGAGTTGCTGGCCGAGCTGGTGCGGCGCACTGGCTGCGGCGTGCTGCTCGACGTCAACAATATCCATGTGAATCACGTGAACCTGGGCGTGGACCCGCAACGCTTCCTGGAGACGCTGCCAGTGGATTGCGTCGGGGAGATTCACGTGGCCGGGTTTACCCAGGCGGATGACTTCCTGATCGATACGCATGGCGACCATGTGTCGCCGCCGGTCTGGGAGCTGCTGTCGGCCGCCTATCGGCGCTTCGGCCCGCAGCCGACCTTACTGGAGTGGGATACCGACATTCCCGCGCTGTCCGTGCTGCAAGCCGAGGCGGCGGAAGCGCTGCGCCGTTGGGAGGAGACCGCCCATGTCTGATCCGACCGATCCGGTTCGTCGCTTCCCGGCGCTGGCCGCCCAGCAGCAGGCCTTTGCCGCGATGCTGGACGGGTCGGATGACCCGACGCCATTTGCGACCAGCGGGGCGGCCCGCTTCGATGCCTATCGCGCCAACCGGCTGGGTAACCTGTGCTCGGCGCTGGAAGGGGCTTATCCGACCGTCCGGCAACTGGTGGGCGAGGCGTTTTTCGGCGGCCTGGCGCGGCAATATGCGCGAGACCACGATGCCGGGAGCGGCAACCTGCATGACTATGGCGAGAGTTTCGCCGACTTCCTGGCGGACTTTGACCCGGCCCGTGCGCTGCCGTATCTGCCGGATGTGGCGCGGCTCGACTGGGCGGCGCATCGCGCTTACTACGCGCCGGACCTGGCGCCGCTCGACCCGGCCCGCTTGGCCACGATTCCGCCGGAACGCCTGGGCGATGTGCGCTTCGTCCCGCATCCGGCCTTTGCGCTGATCGCCTCGCCCTATCCGCTTGCCGAGATTTGGCGGGTGCATCAGCCGGACTATGTGGGCGAAGGCCAGGTAGACCTCGGCACCGGTAGCGGCACGGTGCGGGTCACGCGGGTCGGACCGGCAGTGACGGTCACCGCGCTGTCGGCGGCCGAGTCGGCGTTCTGGGCAGCTGCCAATCTATGTTTTTCTTGCATGCTGGAAGCCGCGCTAGAAGCCGATCCCACGTTCCATCCCGATGCGCCATTGATGACCGCCTTGTCCGAAGGCTGGCTAACCGATGTCTTGCTGGAGTCCGCATGATGCTGACCGTCGTGTTCCGTACCTATTGCCGATTCGAGCGTCTCGCTGCGGCGTTTGCGCCCCTGGTGGACCTGATCGCGCGGCTCTATCTGTTCCGCGTGTTCTTCTGGTCCGGCCTGACCAAGATCAACGACTGGGGCACGACCGTCGCCCTGTTCACCGACGAATACCATGTGCCGGTGCTGCCCCCGGTGCTGGCCGCGATCATGGGGACCGGCGGCGAACTGGTGCTGTCGGTGCTGCTGCTCATCGGCCTGGCCGGCCGTTTTGCGGCGGCAGGGCTGTTCGTGCTGAATGCGGTTGCGGTGGTGTCTTACTACCACGTGCTGGCCGGCACGCCGGGGCTGGTGGACCACGGCCAGTGGGCGCTGATGCTGGCCTGGCTGGCAGTCCATGGCTGCGGCGCCTGGGCGGTGGATCATTGGCTGCGGGCGCGTTTCGCCCCGGCACGCTGACCAATTTCGAGGCAGGCTGAACATCTGCCATCGAATCAGGTGCTTGCCGCACTTATCCACATGCTGTCCCAAGACTCGTCCACGCCCGGTGTGGGCAACCCCGGTGCCCTGCTCAATTTCTGAGCAGGGCTGAAAAACCCTTTCCGGACAGGGGTTTGGCCACCTTGTCCACAGGCCGTCCCCAAGACTGTTCCGCCAAAGCCGTGGATAAGCGCAACGGGTGGGGTGCGGAGATTGGCTTCCGGGGCCGATCTACGGCAAAAACCCGGTTTTTCCGCCCGTTTTTTGCTGGTGCACAATTTTTAATCAGCCCCGGAAATGACCGTCAGTTCAATCACTTGTGACGGTTTTCCACAGCGCATCCCCATCTCCATCCAAGCCGGCTGTGTACAGTAGGACAGGGGCGTGTTCATCACGCGGTCACATTCGCGCCGTACGCTGATAACCCAACCCACTACCCTGTCCGCCCGCCTGATCATGTCGGTCATTCCCTTGACCCGTCGCGACCCGGAAGACCTGTTCCGGGAACTGCAGACACTGCTGGAAGAAGCCGCGGTCACACCCGTGTTCCAGCCCATCGTCGACCTTCGGCGGGGGGAGCTGCTGGGCTACGAAGGCCTGATCCGGGGGCCGCAACATTCCCCGCTGGCCTCGCCGGCCAAGCTGTTCCAGGTGGCGGCGCAATTCGGCCTGCTGCTGGAACTCGAAGCCCTGTGCCGCCGTGTGATTCTGTCGCGCTTTGTCGCGCAGTCGCTGCCGGGGCGATTGTTCCTGAACACCACACCAGATTGCCTGCTATCCATCCGCTTTTCCTGCGACGCCCTGCGCGAGGAGCTCGACCAGGCCGGTCTGCCGCCCGAACGTCTGGTGATCGAGCTGACCGAGAGCCGGCCGATCGACGACGTCGGCCGCCTGCTGAAGAACCTCGCGCCCTGCCGTGCCGCCGGCATGGGCGTGGCGCTCGACGACCTCGGCGCCGGCTTTGCCGGGCTGCGCGTCTGGTACGAACTCCAGCCGGATTTCGTGAAGGTCGACATGCACTTCGTGCAGGAAATCGATCGGGCGCCGCTCAAGCGCTACTTTACCCAGGCCGTGCAGCAGCTCACGGTGAACAGTGGCGCGCAACTGATCGCCGAGGGCATCGAATCACACGCCGAGCTGCGCGTGCTCCAGGAAATGGGCGTGGCGTTCGGTCAGGGCTATTTCATCGCCAAGCCGATGGCGGAGCCTGCGGTGGCGCCCAGTGCCGACGTGGTGAGCACCATCCGCCGCGAAGCCGGCGAACGGCAATGGCGGGCGGTGCGCAGCAGCCACGCCGTGGCACGTGCGCTGCTGCGGGAAGTTACCCCCGTGGAACCCGGCACGCTATCGGAAACCGTCTACCGGCGATTCGCCGCCGAGCCGGAGCTGATGGCCCTGCCGGTGGTCGATAGCGGCCGCCCGGTTGGCCTGCTGGAACGGCAGGTGCTGCTGGAACTGTTCGCCGCCCCCTTCAAGCGCGACCTCTACGGTCGCAAGCCCTGCGCGGTACTGATGGATGCCTTCCCCCTGCAGGTGGAAGCGGGCATGGATCTGACCACCGTCAGCCGGCTGGTGCTGGACGGTGGGCGCAACCAGATGGGCAAGGGCTTCGTCATCACCGACGGCGGGCGCTACCTCGGCATGGGCAGTGCTTTCGACCTGATGCGGCTAATGACTGAACACCGGGTCACCGAGGCCCGCTACGCCAACCCGCTCACCCAGCTACCCGGCAATGTGCCGATCGACGAGCGGGTGGATGGGCTGCTGGATGCTGGCGACCATTTCGTGGCCGCCTATGCCGACCTCGACAACTTCAAGCCCTTCAACGACGTTTACGGCTACCGCAAGGGCGACGACCTGATCAAGCTGACCGCCCGCATCCTCTACGAAGCCTGCCATCCGGAGCGGGACTTCCTCGGCCATATCGGCGGGGACGACTTCGTGATGCTGTTCCGTAGCGAAGACTGGGCTCGTCGCTGCCAGCAGGCGCTGCGCCGCTTCGATGCGGAGGCTCATTGGCTGTTTTCGCCGGAACACCGCGCTGCAGGCAGCTTCGTGGCGGCCGACCGCTACGGACGGGAAACACAACTGGTGCTGACCACCCTGTCGATCGGCGCCATCGAGGTCCGCCCCGGCCTGTTCGCTTCTCACCACGAAATCGCCGCCGCGGCAGCGGAGGCCAAGAAGCGGGCCAAGGAGCAGGAGGGCAGCTTGCTGGTCACGCTGGAAACCCCGCTGCAGCTGGATCAACACCAAGCCTGAAGCGGGTTCCCACGGCATGTCGTGGTTGGTCATCACGCCGGTTCGATCCGGCCCCGGTTCTGCGCCATAATGGCGGCTCGTCACCCCGGAGGCCGCCGATGCGCGTCGTCCTGACCGGCGCCCCGTCGGTCGCGCCTTTCCCGTTTGCTCTGCTAGACCGAGAGTCCTTGGCCGTCGAGGTGTGCCTGTCTCCCAAAGCGGCAGCATGGCGTGGCGGACTGCCGCCAGACCTGGTGGTGCGGATCGGGCGTGAGGAATGGCTGACGCCAGGCATGCTGACCCCCGGGCAATGGGTACTGGATGCACGCAGCTTGTGGTTCGAGCGGGTGACGGAGGACGCGGCCCGCTTCGTCGCCAACGGGCAGGTCTACCTGGATTGTTTGCCGGTCAGCGGCGTACCTTCCGGCGTGCTGGCAGGCCCAGCCACCGTGCTGACCAAGGCCGTACACCTGGCGTCCCTGCTTGGCCCGCTGTGGGCGGTGGGGGAAGTCGGCGCGGCGCACCTCATGCATGCCTTGCTGGAGGCGGTGCAACACCGCTGGGTGCGGCAAGTGGAAGTCTGGCAGGCCAACGGCCCGCTCACCTCCCCGCAGAGCTGGGCGGCGATGCTGGTGGCGGAAAGCCAAACCCTGGCGTTTGCCGAGGGCATCTGCGAACAATGGCTGGCCCGGCATCCCGAGGATGTGGGCTTTGTCGGAATGCTGGCGCGCGAGACGGCGCAGCTGGGCGTCCTGTGGCGGCAAGCCTCGGCGCCGCTGATGGAGGCGAGGTCGAATCCGCCGGGCATCTGATCCCGCGCCAGAGATTCCGCACCACAAAAGAAAACGCCCCGCGATGCGGGGCGTTTTTCTTCAGGCAGTCCGACGCGATTAGGCGTTGGCAGCCGGCTTGGCAGCGGCGCGGCGCGGCGCGGCAGCCTTGGCGCTTTCGGTCGCCACGGTACCGGCTTCGACCAGATCGTCGCTCACCTTCTTGGCGGCCTTGCTGACCGACTCGTAGGCGGTGCTGGCAGCAGCGATGGCGGACTTGATGGCGGCGACGGCAACGTCGGAACCCGCCGGGCCGGTCTTCACCAGGTTGTCCAGGGTGGACACGAAGTTCTTGTTGAAGGCTTGCAGTTCGTCTTCGGAGAACTGGGTCAGCTGGCCTTGCACTTCGGTCAGCGCTTCATAGATGGAGCGGGAAGCAGCCAGGGACTTTTCGATGGACGGCTGGGCCAGGCTGTTCTGGAAGGCGAACAGGCTTTGCACGTCCTTGATGTCGAACAGCGACTTCAGGGTTTGAGCTTGGTCAGCCACAACGTCCTTGGCCAGGTTCAGTTGCAGTTGCGCCAGCTTCTCGGCGCCAGCCAGGCCAATGCTGGCCAGACGCAGGGACTTGTCGAGTTGGTTTTGGGTCAGTTGCACCCACTGATCGACGGAGGTGATCGGCGTGAACATGTGGAACCCCTTTCTCTCTCAAATTGTGTATTGGGTAACTTGCATCGCGATGCTGCGATGCAATAACGGTTGCCATTGTTCACTCGGTTCAGACCAATGTCAAGCGTTTTTATTGCGCCGCACAATTGTCGCAACACACTGAGCTTATAGGGTTTTTTTGAAGAAGCTATGACGAACTTATTGCACTGTCCCAAGGGCCAGTCGATGGTTCGGGTAGGGTCGAGTCCGGCGAACGGAGGTCTATTTAGTGGGCAGTGCGACAGCGTGGAAACCGGCCCTCAAGGCCTCGGGTCGCCGATGCTCAGCTGAAAGTGGATGCGGTACTTCACCGGCCTGCCGGCGATCTCGGCGGGGCGGAACAGGGTGTTGCGCAATTTCGACAGCGCCTGGTCGGTGACGCCCGGGATGTCGTCCCGGACAGAACGTGCGGCCACCACCACTCCGGTTTCGTCGATCAGCGCCTCCAGTTCGATGACCTGAGGCGTGTTGGGCTGCGGCATGCCCGACCAGTCAAAGGTCAGCTCGCTGAGCGGCGTGGCGCGCTGGTCCACGTCCTTGGCCCGGTAGAACGCGGCGGCCAGTTGATCCCAGGGCAGGGGCAGCCCGTCGCTGGCCGGAACGAAGGAAGAAGCGGGCGTTTCCGGCTGTGTTGCCGGGACGGCCGAAGCGGGCAGTTCCGGCGGCGAATCGGATGCCACCCGGAATGGCCCCGGCGCTTCCGGCGGGGTGGTCAGCGTTAGATCGGTCGGTGAGTCTGGGCTGGCGACGACGGCCTTCGGCGTTTCCGCAGGAGGTTGCGGCGCCGTCAGCCGGACCTGCAAGGGCAGAGTGGCGGGACGTTGCCCGCCATGCGAGGAAGGGAGCAGAAGCAGCAGATGCACCACCCAGGATGCCAGCAGCGCGATCGCCAACCGGTTTTCTGCCGGAGAGGATTGCCACCAGCGACGGGGCGCCGGTAGCAGCCCTTCTGATGGCAGCATGGCGAGAGATGGCTGCACCGTCGCGTCAGGTGTCGGGGCTGCTCGCCCGGAAAGCCGCCATCTCATCATTCGCCATGCCGTCAGCGCTTACTTCGCCGCCATCGCGGCTTCGATCTGCTCGCGCGGGTAGGCGCCCGGCAGCATGTTGCCGTTCTGCAGCACGATCGCCGGCGTACCTTCCACGCCCCATTGTTCGCCCAGTTGCTGGATGCGGGCGATCGGGGTGTCGCACTTGCCGTCGTTGTCCGGCAACTTGCCCTGGTCCATCCAGTCACGCCAGGCCTTGGCGCGGTCCGGCGCGCACCAGATCAGCGCGGACTTGCGGGCGGCATCCGGGTGGATGGGCAGCGGGTAGAGCAGGGTGTAGACCGTGATGTTGGTCATGTCCTTCAGCGCGTTCTTTTCCAGCTGGTGGCAGAACGGGCAGTCCGGATCGGAGAACACCACCAGCTTGCGGCTGCCGTCTCCCTTCACTTCCTTGATGGCGAGGTCGAGCGGGATGGTGTCGAAGGCATTCTTGCGCAGTTCCTGGTAGCGGACGGCAGTCAGGCTCTTCTTGCTGGCGACCTGCACCAGTTCGCCCTGCACCAGGTAGTCGGCCTTGGCATCCACGTAGAAGATGGCGTTTCCGTTGACCACGATTTCGTACAGCCCCTTGATCGGCGTGGTACGCACGCTGGTGACCCGGGCCTTGGGCAGGCGGGCTTCGGCGGCCTGCTTCACCTGGTCAAGCGTCGGCTCCTTCGCCGGGGCACTGGCATTCGCGCCGCAGGCGACCAGAAGAGTGGCGGCGACCAGCGCCAGTAGGCTGTGCCCGAAGCGGCGGGACAAAAAGGACGGCTTGAACATCGGATGGATCCCTGATGAAGGTGGCAGTACTCAGCCCAGCGCGTGTCGGACGAGTTGCTCTTTGAGGAATGGCAGTCGGTCGGTCAGCGCGAGGCCGGTGTTTCTCAGCCAGCGTGGCGTGTCCCCTGCGCGGTTGAACAGGCGGAACAAACCTTGCGTGACGCCGTGCATCGCTAGGATATCGAATCTACGCGAACGTTCGTAGCGGCGCAGGAATGCCGGATGGCCGATATCGCTGGCCCGATGGGCGGCCAGGATCTGCTTGGCCAGCGTCCGCGCATCCTGAAAACCGAGGTTGACGCCTTGGCCGGCCAGCGGGTGCACCAGGTGCGCGGCGTCGCCGACCAGCGCGATGCGCGGCGAGGTCAGGTGAGGCAACACCAGGGCGCGCAGCGGGAAACCGGCGGCCGGCGTGATGAGCTTGAGCGCGCCCAACCGGTGCTGGCCGGCCTCGGCGACGTTTTCCGTCAGTTCTTCCGGCGACAGGGCGAGCAGCGCCTTGGCTTGCGCGTCGGCGGTGGACCACACCATGGACATGCGGTTGCCCGGCAGCGGCAGCCAGGCCAGGATACTGCCGTCGGGCTGGAACCATTGCCAGGCGACGCCTTCATGCGGGCGTTCGATCTCGAAGTTCGCCACCACGCCCATCTGTTGATAAGGCGTCGGCGTGCTCGCCGTGCCTTGCCGCTGTTCCAGCTGCTGGCGTACCCAGGAGTTGGCGCCGTCCGCGCCGACCAGCAGGCGGGTGGACAGCGTCCGGCCGTCATCCAGGGTGAGGCGAGCGAATTGCTCTTCGATCTCCAGACAGGTAGGACGGGCGGGGCGGATCAGCGTGAGGCGCGGCTTATTAGCCAGCGGTTCCATGATTGCGGCGTTGAGCGCGCGGTTTTCCAGGATCACTGCCAGTTCCGGCAACCGGGCGGCGTAGGCGTCGAAGTTGAGTTCGGCGCCCCGTTGGCCATTGTGGTTGTCGCCGAGGATACGCATCTTCCGGACCGCTTGCAGCCGGTCGGCGGGCAGGCGTTGCCAGGCTCCGCATTCGCTCAGAAAGCGGCGGCTGCCACGGCTGATGGCGTAAATGCGGTTGTCCCATCCCTCGCCGGATTCCGGCGGCGACGCGCCGTCGATCAGCGCAATCCGCAGCGGGCTGCAGGCCAGCCGGCTGGCGAGACTGCCGCCGACCAGGCCACCGCCGACGATGATCAGGTCGAAGTCCGGAGTGGGGGCGGCGCTCATGGGGTCTCCAGCAGAGGCATTCAGGGGTTGGCGTGCCGCACGCCGTAGGCGAGGTGGCCCAGCAACTGGCGTTTG